>RFVQ01000227.1 GCA_009922495.1 Chitinophagia bacterium | reverse complement strand
CTGCGCAATACATTGGCATCGATATGATCGTAGCGGGATAGTTTTTCGCGCATGCTTTCCACGGTGATCTTTTTCTCACCGGGAATGCCAAACATCACCACGCCGGCCAGTTTGTCGAGGTCTTCCTGTGAGTAGGTAGCATGTCTTTTGGCAGCCTCGGCTACGATATCAGCAGGATAGGTATCGGCTGCATTTTTTCTTTGGAGGATGTAAATATCAAAGACAGCCAGATCCACCCAATTGAAATAAAGGGCCTTGGATCCATCCGGCATTACATAATCCAATGTGGTGCGGGTCCAGTCGTTCACCGGCATGAAGTTGTACGTAATCACGCGAAGCCCCGCCTTGGCCAGGTTGCGCAGGCTCTCTTTGTACTTCTCAATCCATCCCTGGTATTCACCGGTTCTGGTTTTGATCTCTTCGTGAATGGTCACACTCTCTACCACATCCCAGGTGAGACCATTGGCTTCGATCAGGTTCTTGCGTTCCATGATTTCTTCATAGGTCCATACTTCACCGTGCGGCACATGGTGCAATGCGGTAACAATACCCACAGCTCCAGCTTGTTTTACATCGTCGAGGGAGACGGGGTCATTGGGTCCGAACCATCTCCAGGTTTGTCTTAGTTCTTTCATGTTATTCAATTATCATTTCTACTTTTTCAATAAGGCTTTTGTTGATCTCTTTTTTGCGGATGAAGATGCTTGTTTCTGTTTCCCGTGAGATCACTCCGGTGGTGATGACCTTGCCATCTTTTCCGATGACCTTCAGTTCTGTTCCATTTTTGATGAAGTACTGATAGGCTGATTTTTCATAGCTGTTGACCACGGGAGGAACAAATCCTTTTCCGTTCTTGGTGGTGATGAGCACCACGCCACCAAAGCCTCTTGAGCCATAGGCCGCAGCGGATGCCGCATCTTTCAGCACGGTTACATTGGCAACATCGATCGGATTGATGGAGCCGATGTCTCCTTCAAAGATGGCATTGTCGATCACAAAGAGGGCAGCTACCTTTCCTTTCATGTTTCTCGCATCCCTGATATAAACCTTGGGCTGATCTTTGGAGGCGGCATTACCAGCAACTTCAACACCGGGAACGGTTCGCAGCAGATCATAAATGGTTCTTGCTGCACCTGAGCTGATATCCTGTGTCAGTTGGGCACGGACAGACATGTTTGCCGTGATCAAAAGAAAGGCGTATAGAATTTTTAGTTTCATTTGGATTTTTCTGCCAGCTCCTTGGCTTGGGTGGTGGTATAATATTTTGCGATCATGTTGGGTACTTCCCACGCAGGCATGTTATTGCTTTCCAAGTAACCCAAAAATTTTTCTGTTACTTGTCCAAAATGCGCCTCATGTCCGTTGTTGTATTTGTCGGGAACAGTGATGGTCCATCCATTGGCATTTTTGGCCAGTCCGATTCCGGGAAATCTTGCTTCAACCTTGGCCAAAGCAGCCTTCAGCTTTTGTTCAAAGTTTGGATCCTTGGACCTTTGTTCGATATAGAGGGTGGGCTTGTATTGCTCTTCCTTTCCTTGTTTGATGATCAGTGCAGCATTGGTTCCTCTCATGAGTGAATAATGCGTATCACCGGTGCCTTCCGGAGCCTTGTAATTCCAGATCACAGAAACTTTTGCATGTACGCCATTGATCTGGTAGGTGAATTCTCCGTTGCATTTCACCTGCAGGTTGTCATTCGCATCACGGATGGGTTCCAGGTAAGAGGGGACAGGTTCTTTGGTAACGATGCTAAAATCCTTGACCGATACAGGAGTGGTCCAGCTTTTTGCTTGCAGGATCTTTACATTCTTTTTGTAATCGATCACCTGCTCCGGAAAACATTCCCATTGAATCAGGTCCACCAGGTGGGTAGTTACATCCACGATACCGGCGCCCTGTTGCTTGTCGTCAAAGAACCAGGAGGGCCTGGTGAGCACACTGCCGGAAACATACTTGTAGAAATGGTGCACCGAGATCTTGGTCACAGAAGGATCTTCCGCTGTTCCTTTTTCCAAAGTACCGAACAGTTCGGGTTGCATGGAAAAGGCGCGCTGCAACATGGTAGTGATCTCATACCTTTCGGTCATGATATCATAGAGTTGCAATCCTTTTTTGTTGGCCTCTGCAAAAGCGGTTTGCAGCTTTTGAAAACCTTTGCTGTCGATCGCCATGGGCTTGTCGGCAAACACATGGAATCCGTTTTTGATGGACGTCAGAATATAATCGGTCTTGAGTCGGTTGTTGCCAGCCAAAACCACCACATTTCCTTTTTTCTCGGCAATCATCTTTTCAAAAAAATCCTTTCCGGTATATACCTGCTCTTTCCAAGCAGTAGGATCGCTGCTCCTTTTGTTGTATCCGTCGATCCTCTCCATGTGCAGTTTCAGGTCTCGTCCTTCTTCTGCATATACATGCACCGTTGGATCTACCTGAGGGTACATGCTTTTTTGGATCAGGGCAGCATGAAAATGTCCCGGATCCAGTGTGATGAGTTTTACCGGCTTCTGTGCCAATAGACTGAGTGGGATAGCGGCCATCATGGTCATCAATGTTCTTTTCATCGCGGTATATTTATGATAATCCTTTTACGAGATAGGGGTAACGGTGTTGTCGGTTCAAAAGTGAATTGGCTTCATCGTCGTTGATGAATTTTTCATTCAGGGGATCCCAGTTCAATTTTCGCCCCAGTTTCATTGCCATGTGATGGATCAGGCAGGTGGAACAGGCCCTGTGGCCAAGTTCGACTGGCGTGATCGGTTGCTTCCGGGTCTGGATGCATTCCAGCCAGTTGCCATGGTGTTCGTTGCTGCGGTAGAGATTGATCTCATTGGGACCAATCACGGACTCAATGATCCTGGGGTCGCTAGCGGAAAGGGCTTTTTGGTTGGGCACAGTGGGTTCATTGGGACTGGCCTTGTAGGCACCCCGGGTAACAAAGACCCAACCTTCGGTCCCTACATATTTGATGCCATTGGGGAGCTCTGTGCTGATGGTCATTTTCACGCCATTGGCATAGATGCCATGACTGGTGAAGGAGCCATGCACATCCCACAGACCTGATTTGGGAAACGATGCTTTGGCCCAGATTTCAATAGGGCCGGTATATTCTGTATCCATGCCCCAATGGGCGCTGTCTACATGGTGTGTACCCCAACCGGTGATCATGCCCGCGCCGAACTGCTCGCAGCGCAACCA
>RFVQ01000226.1 GCA_009922495.1 Chitinophagia bacterium | reverse complement strand
AGGCACAGATGATGCGACACTGGTGGAAGGGGTACTTACACAACAGTTTTCTTCGATCAATCAATACCGTTTGGCGCCTTACCACCGCTTGGACCTCTCTGCTACCTATCAACCTGAACCCCTGAAGGCAAGAAAGATCAAAAGCAGTTGGTCATTTAGTGTGTACAATGCTTACAGCAGAAAAAATCCCTATTTTCTTTATTTTGACCAGACAGGCAGCGCATTTGCAGGAACCTTGAAGGTACAGGCAAAACAAGTATCCCTGTTTCCAGTGATCCCATCCGTAACCTACAATTTTAAGTTTTAAAAGGCTAGTTTTCTTTCAGTTTGAATCGGATGGCCCTGCTGATATGTTGGGTGGAGCTTATCTTGAATTCCTCCTTGATGCCATTGATGGTAACGATCATGATAGCGGTATTCGGTGGAAGCGTACCCTCGCTCTTGGCATACATGATCAGATCGTATACTTTTTCTTTTCCATCCACCGTAAGCTCAATGGTAATCGGTTTTTCGGTAAGCAGTTTTTCAGGGATCAAGAGTTTGTCATTCAAGAAAATCATGACCGTGTCACCATCGATCTGACCATAATCATAGATTTCTATTTTCACAGTTGTGGGTGCAACATCAAATGTTTTGATGATCTCATAGTTTCTTTTGGTGATCTTGTCCTTTAAGGGCTGTGCATCTTTCTTGGCTAAATTTTGACCCTCTCCAGCTGTTGCTGCATTCTTGCTGGCTTGGTTTTCCTTCAGGTTGTTTCCTGGATCGCTGTTGTTGTCGGATTGTTTGGTGGTTTTATCGGAGGTCTCATTTCTGGGTATAACTTTCCTTTCCAATGAAGTCAGTCCGCTGCCGCAGGTACTTCCCTTTTCGTAGGGTTTCCATTTGCCAATCAGCAATTCTTTGTCTTTTTGTTTGAAATATGTCAGCTGGTGTGATTGCAAACAATTTTGGAAATCGGCTGGGGTATTGGTTTTCAGTGTTTCCACCTCATTGACGGTCAGTGATTTGCTTCCCGGCTCATATTGTCCCTTGAGTTTGCAAATGACATAATATCTTTTGCCAGAAATGCTGAAATAGGTATAAGAGTGACCAGTGATCTGTTGGCCATTCACCTCGATTTCCAAGACATAATTGGTTTTGATTCCTCTCGGATCTGTGGCATCACCAAAATCCCCGATCCATTGTCCGCTTAGCTTCTGGCCCTTGACCTCCAAGCCCAGCAAAACAATTGAACCCAATATGAAAAGCCAACTGTAGCGTAGAATTGTACTCAAATTCATCATTATTTTAAGGACTATTGCAAATTATTGTGAATTGAATGGGGGCTTACCCAATACTTCGTTAAATTTGCATCTGTCCACGATTTGAACATGAGTAACATGATAAACATACAATTTCCGGATGGTGCGGTTAGACAATATGAAGCAGGTGTTTCACCAATGGCCATTGCAAAGTCGATCTCTGAGGGGTTGGCCAGAAAAGTGATTGCTGCCAGCATAAATGGGGTTGTCTCCGATGCTTCCACACCCCTGCATTCAGATGCAAGTTTGAAGCTGCTTACCTGGGATGATTCCGACGGAAAATCTACTTTCTGGCACTCATCTGCCCATTTATTGGCGGAAGCGGTTGAAGCAAGTTTCCCCGGAGTGAAATTTTGGGTGGGACCGGCTGTAGATCGTGGATTCTACTATGACATGGATCTGGGTGATAGAAGCATTACTGAAGAGGAACTGATCAGTCTGGAAAAAAAGATGGGGGAACTTTCCAAAAAGAACAGTGAGTTCATCCGCAAAGAAATATCCAAAACAGATGCCATTGCCTATTTCACAGAAAAGGGCGATGAATATAAATTGGACCTGCTCCAAGGATTGACGGATGGAGCCATCACGTTCTATACCCAGGGTGCATTCACAGACCTTTGTCGTGGGCCCCATATACCCCACACCGGTCTTATCAAGGCCATCAAACTTACTTCTGTAGCAGGTGCTTATTGGAAAGGAGATGAGAAGAACAAACAGCTGACCAGAATCTATGGTGTAAGTTTCCCCAGTCAGAAAGAACTGGATGAACATCTTCAAATGTTGGAGGAGGCCAAGAAAAGGGACCACCGGAAATTGGGCAAGGAGCTGGGTATCTTCACTTTTGATGATGACGTAGGACCCGGACTTCCTCTCTGGATGCCCAACGGAACAGTTATCATTGAAGAACTGGAAAAGCTGGCCAAGGAAACTGAACTGGCTGCTGGTTACAAGCGTGTTGTAACACCTCATATTGCCAAGGAAAGCATGTACCTCACCAGTGGTCACTTGCCTTATTACCAGGATAGCATGTACCCGCCCATGGAATTGGAAGGGGTTAAATACTACCTGAAAGCCATGAATTGCCCTCACCACCACAAGATCTTTGCGGCTGAGAACAGGAGTTACAAAGAGTTGCCGCTGAGGCTTGCAGAATACGGCACATGTTACCGGTATGAGCAGAGTGGTGAATTATTTGGACTCATGCGCGTAAGGTGTTTGCACATGAATGATGCACATATCTATTGCTCCAAGGAAGACTTTGCCAATGAGTTCAGGGCTGTCAATGATATGTACATCAAGTACTTCAACATCTTCGGGATCGACAAATATGTAATGAGGTTGAGTTTGCATGATCCTGCAAAACTGGGGCAGAAATACATCAATGAGCCCGAGTTATGGATGGAGACAGAGGAGATGGTCCGGCAAGTATTGATTGAGTCTAACATTCCATTTGTGGAAGTGCCCGATGAAGGAGCCTTTTATGGTCCAAAAATCGATGTGCAGATTTGGTCTGCCATTGGAAGGGAATTTACTTTGGCAACCAACCAGGTTGATTTCGCTCAGGGCAGAAGATTCAATCTCTCTTATACCAACCGTGATAATCAGGCCGAAACACCTCTGATCATTCATCGTGCACCCTTGGGAACCCATGAACGTTTCATTGGATTCCTCTTGGAACACTATGCTGGTAAATTCCCCTTATGGCTTGCTCCTGTACAGGTAAAACTCCTGCCCATCAGCGATAAATTCAATGATTACGCAAGACAGGTGAACCAACAGTTGCTCAGCATGGGCATCCGTTCGGAGGTTGATGAAAGAGGAGAGAAGATTGGCAAGAAGATCAGGGATACTGAATTGATGCGCGTACCTTATATGCTCATCATTGGTGAAAAAGAGCA
>RFVQ01000225.1 GCA_009922495.1 Chitinophagia bacterium | reverse complement strand
GCAGGCATGGCCAATATCATGTAGGCTGCAATGGCCAGTGTTGCCACCAATATCACGAGGTTGATGATATGTTGTCCCCCGAACGCAAAATCCTTGACTTTGCCATTCAATTTGCCCCATGCGATCATGCTACCTGCAAAGGAAACAGCACCGATGATCAATCCCACCAAAATGATCAACAAGGTTGTGGGGTCTATGCTGCCTGAACCGCTTGCATCAGTGTGATGCAAAAGATGGTTGAACTCAATGACGGAGATCAAGGCTGCACAAGCCCCGCCCATTCCATTGAACAAGCTTACCATTTCAGGCATGGCAGTCATCATTACCGAGCTTCACGCCCTCATCTTCGTACAGGAAAATAGTTCCCAATATGGAAACTAACATTCCCCCTGCTGCTACCAAATTCCCTTTTCGAGCAGAAGCTGGGTTTGAAAGCATTTTCAATCCCAAGATAAAAGTAACAGCGCCGATCAGGTAACAAAACACGAGCAGATTCATTTCCATGATATCTTATTTAGGGGGATTATTTTTTCTTTTTGAACATTTCCAGCATCCTGTCTGTCACCACAAATCCACCCACTACGTTGAGCGTACCCAGGATCACTGCCAGAAATCCAAGAACCAGCGCGGGTACATCGTCTGAAGCGGCTTGTCCCATAACAATGATCGCACCGATGATCACCACACCATGAATGGCATTGGCGCCGCTCATCAGGGGTGTATGCAAAACACTGGGTACACGGCCAATGACTTCAATACCTACAAAGATCATCAGGATCACGATGTAAATCATTTCCTGGTGTGATGCGATCCAATTGAACAACTGTTCCATATAAAAACGTTGAATGTTATTTACCGGCCCTGGCTCCCTTCACCAATTCATCCTCACTATCAGTGATCAACTGACCCTCTTTGCTGATGATGAGCTGAAGAAAATTGAGAATATTTTTCCCGTACAATTTACTGGCATCTGATGGCATGGTTGCGGGGAGATTGCTATCGCCAATAATGGAAACACCTTTGTACTGGACAGTTTCCCTGTCCTTTGTCACCGGTGTGTTGCCGCCTGTTGATGCTGCAAGATCAACAATCACACTTCCCCTTCTCATCGTATCGAGCATCTCTGCGGTAATAAGAATCGGCGCTTTTTTGCCAGGAATTTGTGCCGTGGTGACCACGATATCTGCCTTGGCAATGCTTTCTGCAATCTTGGCTTGTTGGTTTTTCTTGTATTCTTCTGATTGTTCTACCGCATATCCGCCAGCGCTGGAGGCGTCTGCCGCACCGGGTATTTCGATGAACTTGGCCCCAAGACTTTGCACTTCTTCCTTGACCGCTGGTCTTGTATCAAACACTTCCACTACTGCTCCCAACCGCTTGGCAGTTGCAATGGCCTGCAAACCGGCAACACCAGCTCCCAATATCAAAACTTTGGCTGGTGCAATGCTTCCTGCTGCTGTCATGAACATGGGAAAATATCTTCCATAGGCATTCGCGGCGGTGAGCACAGCCTTGTAGCCTGCAATATTGGCCTGACTGGAAAGGATGTCCATGCTTTGGGCGCGGGTTGTCCTTGGCAGGAGTTCCATGCTGTACACAGTGGCTCCTTTCTCATTCCAGTTGGCAATCCTTTCTGTTTCAAATCGTGCCTGGTACATGCCGATCAATACAACACCCTGTCTGATCGAAATCACTGGAGCATGAATGGATAAGACAATCGATGCTTCTGCAGCAATTTCTTCTGCGGATTTAATCTCTGCACCTGCAGCTTTGTAATCATCATCGGAACAGAAAGCATTCATGCCTGCTCCGCTTTCGATCCAAACTTTGATATTCTTTTTAACCAATTGAGCAGCGCCTTCTGCAATAAGGGAAACCCTTGTTTCGGGGGCGGTTTCTTTCAATACACCAACGATCATGGGCCTTGTTTGAGGATTCAAAATTAGTCATTTTGCATTCGCAAACAGCTAGACAGGCTTAGAAACGGATGGAAAAATCCTGCTTTTCTTTGAATTCTTTCCTAAAAAAAACGATTCCTATGAAAAACAAATCAATGGTACAGGCAACTTGTTGGTGATTTTTGATTTCTGACCAAACTTTTTCCATTTCTGCACTCCAATGGATATCGTCAAAAACCAGGATATCATCTTCCTCCAAAAAACGGATTGATTGCAGAAAATATTGCCGGGTGGTCTCATATCGGTGGTTCCCATCCACAAAGATCATTTTCCTTCCCTGCAAAACAGGCAAGACCTCCGGGAGCAAGTCATCAAAATTTCCTTCCAACACCTTGACCTGTTGATAGCCCTCCTGCTTCAAACAGGTCCTGGTATAGTGGGCCAGTGCAGGCGCCCCTTCTATGGTAATCACCCCATGCAATGGCGCTGCTGCTGCAAAATACCTTGTAGAAAGCCCCAAGGATGTCCCCAATTCCAAAACGTTATCAACATGGTAGTGCTTGACCATCCGGTAAAACAATTTTCCAAATCGGGCGGGCTTGGCTGCTGTTTTGGCGATAGAGGAAATGCACCTCTCCTTTTGATTGTTCAGGGTAGAGCCTGCACCAAGATCCAGGATGCTGATGCTTTCATTGTTCCTCCTCAACTTTTTCCGGATGGATTCAATTTTTCGAAAAGCTGGCAGATCGGAGTGCTTGCCGCGCAGAACGTTTACAACAAAATCATAAACAAAGGGTGAATGAATGCCATGACCCTTGCCACTGGAAGCCTTCAACCAATAAGAAATGAATTTCCACGAAAGCTGATAGAAATTGTACATTTTCAACTTTCCTGTGCGGGAATGCGCTCCCAGGTTTCAAAACGAAATGAATGGCTGTGTTTCTCATCAGCCGGATGCGCATGGGAATCCACCAGGGAAAATCTTGCTGGATCGATTGCATTGAAAAAAGAAGAAATTTTGGTTATTCAAGTCAAGGCAAGGGAAGTGCTTGAAAAAGATACAAGTTGGAAAAGATATTGGAAGATGAGAGCCAAACATGAAGCTGAAATTTTTTTAAATGGTGGAGGGGGTAGTGGTTGTGTCTTCACTGGAAGAAGCCATGGCAAAAGCAAGCGCAACAGATTGCAAGGAAGTTTTTGTTATCGGAGGGGGCGAAATTTACCGACAAGCCCTGAACCTAACGGATGTCATTTACATGACAAGGGTAGAGGCGTATTATCCCGAGGCCGACACTTTTTTCAATGCGATCGA
>RFVQ01000224.1 GCA_009922495.1 Chitinophagia bacterium | reverse complement strand
GCAGATGCTTACCAGATTTGTAGCCAAATATGATCATGATGGAAAACGCGCAATGGAACTCAGGCAGCGTTGGTGGGATCTAGGCAAACAGGAAAAATGGAAGTTTCTGTTTTACCATGATATAAAATCGCCTTTTGCCTGATGCAATTGGAACTGCTTAATATTCAGCAATCCTAGGGATATCTTTTGGGGTTTCATTTAAAAAAATAGGCCGGTTCTAAAAAGAACCAGCCGTTGCTAACCTATGAAAAACACCAAATTAAAATTACATGATTAAAGTATAGTGTCAAAAGCCTTTTTTTCGAGGCTCCATTTTTCTTCTTTCTTCCTGCCTTTTTTGGAATTCCCTTCTGACCAATGATTTGAATTCATCTTCTGCTCCAAATACTTTGTTTGCCCTTTCCTGGTTCATCACTTTGGAAAAATCCTCACGGTACTTCTTTCTGAGATCGAGCATCTTCTGCTGTTTCTCCAGATGGTCTTTCTGCTTATTCTCGGTTGCAACAGATCGAAGTTCATTTCTGTACTGGTTGAATACCGGCCAGAATTTCTGTGCTTCATCTGGAGACAGGTTCAACTCTTTGGTAATAAAAGCCATTTCCATGGCCTGTATTTTTTTGAGTTCGGCCGCCCTTGCTTCAGGATTTCCCAGCTTCTGGACCTGGCCTAAGCTGGCTTTTGATAGGATAAGGCAGGCTAAAATTGTTTTTAATGTTTTCATAATCAAAGCATTATCAATTTAAAGATACCATCTCATTGCCACCGGTTTGTGCCATATAGGATGAGATGTCATTTTCTGGAATTTCTTTTAGTATTTCTGAAATCATGGTAGGGGTCAAGTCAACCAACAAATTATTTCCAGAAGATAGTTCTGGGTCCGTGGTTTCTACTGGCTGAAGCTGGTCTGACTCCATCAAGTAAGTTTGGATGCTTTCGGTTGAGAGGGGTTGGCTCTCCCAATCTGTTTTTTGGGCAACAGGGAGCGAGGGTGCTGCAGCATCTTTTTCAAAGAAAAAAGCCAGGAACAAGATGCCGGCGAGGCAGGCTGCTGCAGCATAGCCAATGATTTTTTTCCAGGCAAAGATCTGAACAACAGGCGTTGTTTGTTCCCTGTTCAGTTCCAAAGGAAGTTGTTGGAAATAACCTGCTGGAACCTGGTAAGGGTTTTCTTTTTGGAGGGATTGAAGAAGGGGGGAGAGGATGGGATCCTTTTCCTCTTCGGCGTCGAATTGGCCAATATTTTGGAGAATTCGGGAAGTCAATCCATCAAAATAATGATCAGGTACGGAAAAAGGGGTGGTGTTTGGGAGGTCAGCAACGGCTTCGCTGATCAGTTTTAGTTCTTTTTGTATGGTATCTGCTTTCAACATTCCCCCTTTTGACGTTTATACATTAACCCGGTTTAACCATTTAGGATAAATTCTTCTATTTTTTTGACGGCATGGTGGTAGCTCGCCTTCAGGGCTCCTACCGAAGTATCCAGTATCTGGCTCATTTCTTCGTAAGGCATCTCCTCAAAATAACGCATATTGAACACAATCCGTTGTTTTTCAGGTAATTGCTGTACTGCTAATTGAAGTTTCCAGATTGCCTTGCTTTCGTCAAATCCCTTTTCTGCATGGATCTTGTTCTCCAGGGTGTCGGAAACATCATCAAAGGAAACAGCCTCTCTTTTCTTCTTTTGCTCCAAGAATGACAGGGATTCATTGACGGCGATCCTGTACAGCCAGGTAGACAATTTGGCATCTTCCCTGAAATTGTCAAGGCCATTCCAGGCTTTGATAAATACGTTCTGGACTACATCATCCGCATCTTCATGGTTGATGACCATTCTGCGGATCTGCCAATAGATCTTCTCCTGGAAATGTTTGACAATTTTGGTGAAAGCCTGTTCTTTCTCACTACCGCCCTTTTTGAATTGGCCGACCCACTCATTATGGTCACTCAGCACATGCATGATCAGGAATGCTTTCTGGCAATGGCTTTTTCGGCGGCGGCTACGATGAACTCTGTATCCAATCCATACTTCTTGAGCAAGTCTGTTGGTTTTCCACTTTCACCAAAAGTATCTTGTGTTCCGATCATTTCTATGGGCACGGGCTTGGATTTGGCAGCCGTCTGTGCAATGCTGTCACCCAACCCACCCAGTACATTGTGCTCCTCTGCGGTAACAGCACATCCTGTTTTGGTGATAGACGCGATAACCGCTGCCGTATCCAGTGGTTTGATGGTGTGAATATTGATCACATCAGCATGGATGCCTTTTTCCTTCAGTATTTTGGCTGCTTCAATGGCTTTCCATACCAGGTGACCGCAGGCAAAAATGCTCACATCGTTGCCTTCTGCAAACTGTTGGGCTTTGCCAACTACAAAAGGTTCATCCGGATTGGTAAAGATGGGCCAAACAGGTCTGCCAAAGCGAAGATAAACCGGACCCTCATGGTCAGCTATCGCGATGGTAGCGGCCTTGGTCTGGTTGTAGTCACAAGGAACGATAACGGTCATGCCGGGTAGCATTTTCATCAATCCGATGTCTTCCAGTATCTGATGGGTGGCACCGTCTTCTCCCAGTGTTAAGCCTGCATGAGAAGCACATATTTTTACGTTCTTACCGGAATAGGCCACCGATTGACGGATCTGGTCATAGACCCTTCCGGTTGAGAAATTGGCAAAGGTGGTGGTGTAGGGGATTTTTCCGCCAATGGTCATTCCGGCGGCAATTCCTATCATGTTTGCTTCTGCAATTCCACATTGAATGAACCTTTCAGGAAAGGCTTTGATGAATGCATTCAGTTTGAGAGATCCGGCCAAGTCAGCAGTCAATGCTACCACATTGGGATTTTTTTGCCCCAATTCATAAATGCCGTCACCGAAGCCGCTTCTCGTATCTTTTTGTCCTGTTACTTGAATTGCCTCCAACATGGGAAAATGATTTTGCGCAAATTAATGCATTTTGAACTTGCGGAAGGGCCTTAAAGGTTAATCTTTTCCTCAATTCAAGCGATGGCTTCTGAGTTCTAGATGTTTAGGTTGATCAACCAGGTATTGTTCCCATTTCCAGGCGCTGGTCATGATATCCTGCAACGAATATTGGGGTTTCCATCCCAGCTCTTTTTGGGCTTTGTCGTTATTGGCATAGATCGCAATCACATCACCCGCTCTTCTCTCGCCCAATTGATAATTCAGCTTGACGCCGGTACTTTCTTCAAA
>RFVQ01000223.1 GCA_009922495.1 Chitinophagia bacterium | reverse complement strand
CAAATTCATGTGAATAAGTGCCCAATGCTGTGGATAGGAATGTTCATTGCCTGTGATCATTAATGTTTTTTTAAAATCAGAATCACTTGCGGTTTGCTTGTTATATTCGCCATTGGAGAACAAACAAAATGGAATCGACGAATCTGAATCGTGACAGGAGAAACAGGAGAAAAACGACAACGGATTTCAATGCCATGGCCTACGGCAAGGTGCCACCCCAATCCAGGGAGCTGGAGGAGGCCGTGCTGGGGGCAGTGATGCTGGAGAGAGCCGCATTCGACATCGTGATCAATATCCTCAAGCCGGAATGTTTCTATGTAGATGCCCATCAGCATATTTTCAGGGCCATGGTCAGGTTGAATGGAGACAGCAAACCCATCGATTTGCTTACCGTGGTGGAAGAACTAAAAGCCATGGAAATGCTGGACCAGGTGGGAGGACCCTATTATATTTCCAAGCTCACCAATGCAGTGGTTTCGGCCGCCAACATTGAAGCCCATGCCCGTATCGTACAGGAAAAATTCATCCAGCGGGAACTGATCCGCATCAGCAGCGAGATCATCACCGATGCATACGATGATTCCACAGACGTTTTTGACCTGTTGGATAGCGCAGAGCAAAAATTATTCGAGATCGCCAATGATCAATTGAAGAAAGAGTTTGACACCTTGGGCAAGAGTGTGATGGATACCTTGAACCGTATCGATGAGATGAGGGCCAAGAATGAGGACATTACCGGCGTTCCCTCCGGTTTTCCGACATTGGACAGGACTACCTATGGCTGGCAGAAATCAGATCTGATCATCCTTGCGGCCCGTCCTTCTGTTGGTAAAACAGCCTTCGCCCTCAACCTCGCGAGGAATGCGGCCATGCATCCCACCAAACCGACCGCCGTAGCAGTTTTCAGTTTGGAGATGAGTTCCAGTCAGCTGGTACAACGTATCCTCTCTGCCGAAAGTGAGATCTGGTTGGAAAAGATATCCAGGGGTAGGATGGAAGACCATGAGATGCAGCAATTGTACAAGAAAGGGATCGAGCCATTGACCAACGCCAAGATGTTCATCGATGACTCTGCCGCATTGAATATTTTTGAACTGAGGGCCAAATGCCGCAGGTTGAAGAGTTTGCACAACGTGGGATTGATCATCATCGACTATCTGCAATTGATGAGTGGGTCCAGTGAGAACCGGAATTCAAACCGTGAGCAGGAGATTTCCACCATTTCCAGAAACCTCAAACAATTGGCAAAAGAATTGCAGGTGCCCATCATCGCGCTCAGCCAGTTGAGTCGTGAAGTGGAAAAGAGAAAAGAGAACAACAAGATTCCCCAATTGTCGGATCTCCGTGAATCCGGTGCCATTGAACAGGATGCGGACATGGTCATGTTCCTGTACAGGCCAGATTATTATGACCTCACCACCAATGAAAACGGGGAAGATACCAAAGGGGATGTATATGTGAAGATCGCCAAGCACAGGAACGGTTCTTTGGAAAACATCAAGCTCAAAGCAAAATTGTACATACAGAAATTCGAAGAGACCGAATCTGTGGATCCTTTTGGCCGACCAGGTTTTCCTGAAGGAGGAAGCTGGAAGCCTTTGTCAGATGACAATGGAGCAAAACTGTTCATCCAGAAGGGAAGCCGCATGAATGAGGGTCCCGGTGGTGATATGGAAGACACACCCTTCTAATTGAATATTGCATCACATGAACTCCCTGCCTCTTTTTTTTCAGGAAAATCTCGACAGGCCTGAAGACTTGGTTGTCGCATCGGAAGAAACCCGTAGGCATGTAGTAACCGTTTTACGCATGCAAGTCGGTGAAAGCATTTTGTTGACAGATGGCAAGGGACTTGAAGTGGAGGCTGAGATTACCAAGGCGGATAAAAAAACGCTGGAACTAAAAAAGAGAAAGTCGACACGACACGATCCTCCGGTTCAACAAATCATACTGGCCATCTCATTGCTCAAAAACGCTACCCGATTTGAGTGGATGCTGGAAAAAGCAACGGAGATCGGAATAACAGCGTTCTATCCCTTGTTGGCAGAACGAACAGAGCGGCAACATTTCAGAGGTGAGCGATTGCGACAAATCCTCATTAGTGCTTCCATGCAGTCCGGAAGATTTCATTTTCCTGTTTTACACGAGCCTATCTCTTTGACCTCCTTGGTGGACATTGATTTCAGCGGAAACAAATACATCGCTCATTGCATGCAGGGAGAAAAACAAGTGTTGAGGAGACAGGAGGGTAACCAGACATTGTTGATCGGCCCGGAAGGTGATTTTTCTCCTACTGAATTGGACATGGCGCTGGCCAAGGGTTTTCAGCCTGTCACTTTGGGCAATACAAGGCTGCGTACTGAAACAGCCGGTATGGTGGGTGCAGTGTTGATGTGCACCTGAATGATTATCTCTCTTTCTTGATCATGGGTTCATGCAATTCCACCGGTTTGGTTTTGGATTTCCTGATCATGCGCATGTTCAGCAGCTCCACACCAAAGGAGAATGCCATTGCAAAATAGATATAGCCTTTTTCAATATGGCTTCCGTGGAGGGGTTGGAGTCCCTCGAAGAACAGGCTGAAGCCCACCATCAGCAAGAATGACAGTGCGAGCATCTTCAAGGTAGGATGCTTGTGTATGAAGGAAGAAATTTTTTCTGAAAAGAAGAACATGATGATCATCGCGATCACAACGGCAATGATCATTACTTCTACATGTTTGGCCATGCCTACAGCCGTGATGATGCTGTCAAAAGAGAAGATCATGTCGATGAGGATGATCTGTGCGATGATACCGGCAAAAGAGGCTTCTGCTTTTTTGCTATCGGCATTGAGATGTTCCTCTCCTTCCAGTTTTCCATGTATTTCTTTCACTGTTTTATAGAGGAGGAAGAGTCCGCCTCCGAAAAGAATCATGTTGCGGAGGTTGAATCCGTAGTGAGTGTCTTTGATATCCAAGCCAAACAATTCTTTGTTGCCATTGGCTACCAGCCAACCCAGTCCCAGCAGCAACAAGATCCTCACGGTAATGCCCAATAGCATCCAAATCCTTCTGGCTTTCAGTTTATCCTTTTCTTTTAAACGGCCCATGAGGATGGATACAAAGATCACATTGTCGATACCCAACACAATTTCCAAGAGGGCAAGGGTTATAAGACTGATCAGGGAATCAGCAGTAAGCAATGAGGTCATGTTGTTGAGTTGAGTTTTTT
>RFVQ01000222.1 GCA_009922495.1 Chitinophagia bacterium | reverse complement strand
GGGTATGGAATTTCAGTGCCCAAGGAATTTCAAACCGTTAAATCTTCTATTTCAGAGGCCTTGTCCGGCTTTGAGAAAGAGCGCGGTACCAACGGCATGCTCATATACAAAGTAAAGGGATGGGATTATGCCCAACTCTGTGAGGTGTTTGAAGAAGGGATATCCATTGCGAGGAAAGAGCATGTCCCCGTATTGTTCCATGTGGAAGAATTGACGCAACCGCAGGGGCACTCCACTTCAGGAAGCCACGAACGCTACAAATCTCCTGAAAGATTGCAGTGGGAAAGAGAGTGGGACTGCCTGGCAAAAATGAGAAGCTGGATCTTGGAAAACGGATTGCTCTCTGAGGATGAAATGGAAAGCCTGGAGGAATCGTCTAGAAAATATGTCAGCGGATGCAGGCTTGAAAGCTGGAGGGCTTACGAAGAGCCAATACTAGCCCAAAAACACAGAGCAGTTGCCTTGATCGAAGCACTCAACCCAGCAGTTCAACATGAAAAGTTGAATGAAGTCTATCAGGAATTGAAAAACAATCCTGTTCCTTTTCGAAGGGATATCATGAGTGCGCTTTTCCGCAGCCTCCATTTCGCTGGCAATGGATCAAACCTGGAGGCAATACGAGAATATTATGAAGAACTGAAGGGTTTGAATCGGGAAATGTTCAATTCCCATCTTCAACTTTCGAGAGAACAGTTTACCGAAGCTGTTTTGCCTGAGCTGCATTTTGATGAGGATGCTCCCATGATCAATGGATATGAAATCTTGAACCGGTATTTTGACGCTTTGTTTACTGCCAACAACAAGGTTGTGGCCTTTGGTGAGGATGTAGGTAAAATCGGGGATGTCAACCAGGGCTTTGCGGGACTGCAAAACAAATTTGGTCGTGATAGGATTTTTGATACCGGCATACGTGAATTGACGATCATTGGCCAGGGAGTTGGAATGGCCATGCGCGGACTCAGACCGATTGCTGAGATTCAATACCTGGACTACCTGCTCTATGGTATCACCATCCTCAGCGATGATGCCGCCAGCCTGCATTACCGTTCAGCAGGCACACAGGTTGCCCCCATCATTGTCAGAACACGTGGACACCGATTGGAAGGAATCTGGCACAGTGGTTCTCCGATGGGCTTGTTGATCAATGCGCTCAAAGGCTTCAGGCTATGTGTTCCCCGCAACATGGTGCAGGCTGTGGGCTTTTACAATGCTCTGTTGGCTGAAAAAGAACCTGGCTTGGTCATAGAATGTCTGAATGGATACAGGTTAAAAGAGAAACTTCCTTCCTCTTTGTTGCAATATGTTTTGCCTTTGGGAATTCCTGAGGTCATGAGGGAAGGCAATGATCTTACCATTGTCTCCTATGGCTCAACACTGAGAATAGTGCTGGAAGCAGCAGAAATGCTGGCAACGTTGAACATAGATGTTGAGGTGCTGGATGTACAAACCCTCATGCCGTTTGACGTTCAAAACAGGATCCTTGAATCGCTCAAGAAAACCAATCGGATCATGTTTGTAGATGAGGATGTTCCCGGTGGCGCTACGTCATTCATGTATTCCGATGTAATGGACAGGCAAGGAGGATACCGCTGGTTGGATGCCTCCGCTCGTATACTATGTGCCCATCCACACCGCCCTGCTTATGGCAGTGATGGAGATTATTTTTCCAAACCCAATATGGAGGATATCGTAGCACTTGCCATCGAAGTAATGGCAGAGTAGGCTATTCTCAAAATCCGATCAAGTATTATTTCAGGTTGTGAAATACTTTCTGGACATCATCGTCTTGCTCCAGACGATCGACAAGCTTCAATACTTCTTGTGCCTGTTCTTCATCCAGTTCTACTACGGAGGAAGGAATCCACTCAACTTCTGCACTAAGCGGGTTGAGATTTTTTTCCTCCAGTGCTTTTTGCATGTTCCCGAAGTCATTGAAGGCACATCTTATCACCAATACTTCTTCTCCTGAATCGTTTACACTTTCTCCCAGTTCTTCCAATCCAAAGTCGATCAGTTCGAGTTCTAGGTCATCCTGGCTGAGTCCTTCGTTTTTCAATTTGAAAACACCCATTTTTTTGAATTGGAAGCTAACGCTTCCACTGGTACCCATCGCACCATTTCCTTTGTTGAAGTGGGATTTGATGTTGGCCACTGTCCTAACATGGTTGTCTGTTGCCGTTTCAACCAGAACTGCTACACCATGAGGAGCATATCCTTCATAGAGGATCTCCTCGTAGTTGTCCATCTCTTTTCCGGTTGCTCTTTTGATGGCCGCTTCCACACGGTCCTTTGGCATGTTTACGCTCTTGGCATTTTGGAAGCAACGGCGAAGGGCAGGATTGGTATTGGGGTCAGGACCACCTGCTTTCACGGCGATGGCGATTTCTTTCCCTATTCTGGTGAATTGCTTTGCCATCCTGTCCCAACGGGCAAACATGGCATGTTTTCTTACTTCAAAGATCCTTCCCATATCAATTATGCATTCAATTTGCTGTTCTTTTTGCTATAGAGGAAATACACCACGAGGCCCAATGCCATCCACCCAAAAGCTACCTTCAGGGTTTGTTCGTCCAATCCAACAATCATGGCGGTACAAATGATGGCACCCAATACACTCACTACCGGAGCGATGGGGGTTTTGAAAGGGCGTTCGATATTCGGAGCCTTGACCCTGAGGATCCACACGCCGATGCTTACCAATACAAAGGCAAACAGTGTTCCAAAGCTTGTCAGGTCTCCTGCTACATGACCTGGTACGAAGGCTGCAAAGGCACCCACGAATACGAAAAGGATCATGTTGGATTTGTAAGGTGTTTTGAATTTAGGATGCAGATCACCAAAGGCCTTTGGTATCAATCCGTCATTGCTCATGGTATAGAAAATACGGCTTTGTCCCATGAGCATTACCAGGATCACAGAAGAGAAGCCTGCGAGGATGGCTACGGTTACGGCAGTGGCCAACCAGCTGTACTCCTTCATGTATGTTGAGATGGTATAGGCTACGGATGCCTCTCTGCCTTTTTCAGGATCAACGAATTCTTTCCAGTTGGCAACACCCGTCAGCACATGGCCGAACAGGATATAGAGGATGGTGCAGACCACCAACGAACCGAGGATACCGATCGGCATGTCACGCTTGGGGTTCTTGGCTTCCTGTGCTGCAGTGGATACTGCATCAAAACCGATAAAGGCGAAGAATACAATGGCGGCACCGCCGAGTACACCACCCCATCCGTGTTT
>RFVQ01000221.1 GCA_009922495.1 Chitinophagia bacterium | reverse complement strand
ATAGGCACCAATGTTCACATAAGAAGGCATCAATACTACGTTCATGGCAAGATAGGCCCCATAGCGGGCAACGGCATGAGGAACAGCGCGCACGCCCAGTGATTTATAATCTTTCTTGAGGAGCATTTTATCATAGAACTCGAAAGGAGCCAGTTCCCAGGTCTGCATTTGCTGGATCCCAAAATATAGCAGGATGGCCTGCTTCACCCATTCATTCACTTGCCAATCGTCCCCTACTTTCTCAGCAACACGCAAGCGACCTTTGTCTACTTCTTCAATGACGCTTCTCACGGCATTGGAATAGGTTTCCTGCTTCAATAATTCACGATCGTTCCATGCTGAAAGGATAAGTTCCTTGAGTTCCATCTTTTGTTATTTTTGGCAAAAGTAAGGCAAATGATTTCTACTGCGGTCATCAGCTATGGCATCTCTGCCAGAACCTTTCATCTTCCTTTTCTGCAAACACATGGGGGTTATTCCATTGACATGATCTTGGAGCGAAATGGCGACAGTTGCCTTGCTAAATATCCTCATGCCAAGCTGGTCAAAACCCTTGACGAAGTGTTGGCGGATCCCGGAATTGAACTGGTGGTCATTTGCAGTCCCAATACCACCCACTTCCCTTATGCCAAAGCCGCGCTACTGGCAGGCAAGCATGTGGTAGTGGAGAAACCTTTTACCAATACCAGCGAGGAGGCAATGGAGCTGATGCGGCTGTCCAAAGAAACGGGTAAGATTTGCAGTGTCTACCAGAACAGGCGTTATGTGGGTCATTTTCTTACGATGAAAAAGATTATCGAGGAAGGGATGATCGGTGAAGCCAGGGAGTTTTTTGCGCATTACGACCGGTATCGTCCCGATCCCAGGACCTATGGATTGTGGCGCGAGGAGGAATTGCCAGGCAGTGGTATTTTCTATGATCTTGGACCGCATTTGATCGATCAATCCCTGGTCTTGTTTGGAAAACCGGATGCGATACTCGCCGATATCCGTTGCATGAAACCTTATTCCAAGGTGGATGATTATTTTGATGTGAAACTGTTTTACAAGAATTTGATCGTGACCCTGCATGCCAGCATGCTGGTCAGGGAAATGGGACCGCGTTACATGATCCACGGCACCAAGGGATCGTTTATCAAATATGGCGATGACCCGCAGGAAGAGCTGCTCAAAGCCGGACAACTTCCGGTTGGAGAAGAATGGGGAAAGGAAGATCCTTCTCTGTACGGGCTCCTGCATACGGAGATGGAAGGAAAGATTATCCGCGAGCCGTATCCGACTTTGCAAGGAAGTTATGCCAGCTATTATGCCAATTTGTACAAGAGCATAAAAGAAGGGGCCTCTTTGCAAGAGACCCCTGAAGATGGTTATCGGGTGATCAGGCTGATCGAGTTGGCTTTTGAGAGCAGCAAGCGGCAGTGCAAAATACCCGTTGACCTGTCAATATGAATGAACTGAACAATGACCCATAAAAATAGTTACAACGGGTATAGGGGCTATTGATTTACGGCTTCCAGGACCGCTTTGATTCCGGTAACAGAAGTATAATCAGCATTGGCTGGCAGTTTTAGCCCTTGCAGCACACTAACAAAATCCTTTTCTCTCAGGCGAACTTTTTCAATGACACCTGACTTCTTGTTGTGCAGGAAGTAGTCATAGTATTGCTCAAACATCCTGATTTCTTTGGAATACATTTCGGAGGGATCTGCCACCAAACGGTTGCGATACTGACGGTAAAGGGCCGCATTGGGGCCATCCATGAAAACATTCAGGTATCCTTTCACAGGAGATTTTGCCAAGTTGTCGGCGTTGATGAAATTCATTTTCTCACCACCGAATTTATCGGGCAATTGGATCTGAAAGGCCTTGACCTCTCCGTCTGGCGCCACCAATTCTTTCTCCATCTCTACTCCTACCTTTTGCTCAAAAACATTGTACAGGATCTTTTTACCCTCTGTCTTGATGCCAGACTTCATCTCAATGCTGCCATCAAAGGGTTCACCCAGCAAATAGGGACTTCCTTTTACCCTGTATTGGCTGACGCGGATATATTCATGCGACCATTTCTCAATGACATGCTTGTTGAAGCTTCCTACCGGGTCTGGTTGAGCAATGGCTATGATTGAGAAGAATGAGAAAACGACATTTAAGAAAAGCTTTATTGGGTTCATGTGGGATATATTTAATGATCAAGGCCTCTTCAAAATTAATGAAGAGGCCTTAATGGTATTGTTAAACTTTTGCTTACTTACGAGGACCTTGGTATGTCCAGGTTTCATCAAAAACTACGCGTGGACCACCTCCGCCAAAACCAGGCTGGAACATGTGGTACTTGATGCGGATGTTCTTGGTTGCAGGATCCCATTTACTGGTAAAGGTTGGATCCAAACGTGCAGTACGGCCATTGGCTGCTGGTTCGTAAGGGCTCACCATGTTGGTAGCAACATTGGTTGCAGGATCAAAGGTAACAACCATGCCAAAAGCGCCATAATAGGATGGAGCACCACCATTCATGATCGGATGGAAAATACCTCCTGTTGCAGTCATGTCCCTTACGGCAACACTGGTAGGACCAGTGGTCTCAAGATTTGCAGTCCATGAAGGCAAGTACTGTGTCAGTGTTGCACTACCTACGTCCGTCATTGGACCGGTAACCTTGTAAACACCGTCATATTTGTTCTTGAGTGCGATCTTATAGACTACAGTCTTGAGGTTTTTGGGGATGGAAACACCGGTCTTGCTTACACTGCTGATGGTGAATGCCAATCCATAGGCCTTGGTAGGATCCAATGAACCGGTATTGATCTGACAGGTGAAGGCAGGAGATACCCTTGTGCCCTTGGCAATGGTTACTGAAGGTGAGGCGCTTGCATAAGTGACAGTGCCCGCAGGAAGCGCCGTCAAACCACCAGCGGCAGTTACAGTTACATCGGTGGCTTGGTCAGCAGCTTCCCGAGTCCGGACTGGGCGATCAGCTGGGATCTTGTGGGCGAGGACACGGCGGTCTATCCGACCACAACCTTCCTGACCAATGGCTTCCGTGTGCAGAACCTGACTTCGGCAGCCAAGACATTTGACATCACGGTGAGCCTTGCGACACCGGGTGCATCGAACATGTCCTTCCTGTGGCTTGCGCTGCTTGGAGGAACATTGACCGCGGACTCTGGTACCGCTGCGTCGCTGACGAGCGAGAGCAATGCTTTGCGCAGGTTTTCCTGGACGGTCGGCGACAGGTCCCTGG
>RFVQ01000023.1 GCA_009922495.1 Chitinophagia bacterium | reverse complement strand
GCTGCAACCATCATGGACCTGCTGACCGCCATAGAACCCAAGGCAGTTCTCTTCTTGGGAAAATGTGGAGGCTTGAAAAAACGCAACAAATTGGGTGACCTGATCCTGCCCATTGCTGCCATCAGAGGCGAGGGCACCTCCAATGACTATTTCCCTGCGGAAGTTCCCGCACTTCCTGCATTTGCCCTGCAAAAAGCCATCTCCACTACGATCCGTGAACATGAACTCGATTATTGGACCGGTACAGTTTATACCACCAACAGAAGGGTTTGGGAACATGATCAGGAGTTCAAGGAATACCTGACAAAGATCAGGGCATATGCCATTGACATGGAGACCGCCACCATTTTTACAGTAGGCTTTTTCAACAAGATCCCTACGGGCGCCCTGCTGCTGGTCAGTGACCAGCCCATGATCCCGGAAGGGGTTAAGACAGAAGAAAGCGACCAAAAGGTGACCGTCAATTTCGTGGAAAATCACCTGAAAATAGGCGTAGAATCGCTCAAACAACTGATCAACAACGGGCAAACGGTTCGACACCTGAAGTTTTGAGTTGGGAGGAAGTGCCAAAAACTGCAAAAACCAAAATTTTCATTAATTTTGCAGCCTAAATGCCAAAACAGATCTGATGCCGTAAGATCAGGTTTGAAAGGATATCAACCCTATTTTGGGGCTATCGGGATTTGTTTCAGGCAATAAAATTCTACGCATGAAATTATCCCAATTCAGATTCGACTTTCCCCTCAACCTCATTGCACAGACTCCTGCCAAAAGAAGAGAAGATGCCCGCCTGATGGTGGTGCACAAAGACACTGGTCTGATCGAAAACAAAACCTTCAAAGACATCCTCGATTATTTTGAAGAGAAAGATGTTTTCGTAGTGAACAATACCAAGGTGTTCCCCGCCAGGATGTATGGACGCAAAGAAAAAACAGGTGCCAAGATCGAAGTATTCCTCTTGAGGGAACTGAACAAGCAAAACAGGCTTTGGGATGTGATCGTTGATCCTGCCAGGAAGATCCGCGTGGGAAATAAATTGTATTTCGGCGATTCCGATGAATTGATCGCTGAAGTCATCGACAATACCACTTCCCGCGGACGTACCATCCGTTTCCTTTTTGATGGCCCGGACGAGGAGTTCAAAGAGATCCTGAATTCACTGGGTGAAACACCGCTGCCCAAATACATCAAGCGCAAGCCGGATGAAATGGATCGTGAGCGTTACCAGACAGTATATGCCAAGCATGAGGGCGCTGTTGCAGCCCCTACTGCAGGACTGCATTTCTCTGTTGAACTGATCAAGCGATTGGAAATTGAAGGTGTTCGTTTTGCAGAGATTACCCTTCACACAGGATTGGGAACCTTCAGGACAATTGAAGTAGAAGACCTGAGCAAACACAAGATGGAGGCTGAATATTACAAAGTGGATGAAACAGCCTGTAGGATTGTGAACAAGGCCAAGTCCGAAGGGCACAGGATTTGCTCAGTGGGAACCACCACCCTTCGTGCATTGGAAAGCACCTTTACCGCTGATAAATTGCTGAAGCCTTCTGAAGGCTGGACCAATATTTTTATCCATCCTCCTCATGAGTTTGCGATTTGCGACTCACTCATCACCAACTTTCACTTGCCCAAGACTTCGTTGTTGATCATGGCATGTGCATTTGCCGGCTATGAGTTGACCATGGAAGCTTATAAGAAGGCGATCAAGGACAAGTATCGTTTCTTCAGCTATGGAGACGCGATGCTGATCATCTGATCCTGTAGATCACCAGAAGAAATAGGTTGCAAAAAATACCGGGAGTCCATTCAATTGGACTCCCTTTTTTTATTCCAGTCCAAACAGTCCCTTGTTCAAGGCTTTGAGTGTATCATTCTTGCTTCCGGTAGGAATGAGAATGGACACGTTGTGCATACTGCCTCCATAACTGACCATGTTGATGGCAATCCCAGAAAGTGAGGCGAACATAGCTGCAAGCAAATTGCCTTTCTGTGTAAGTTTATTGCCCACTACTGAGACAATGGTTTGTCCTTCTACCACTTCCAACTCGCCCAGTGGTTGCAGTTCCATGGTGATCTTATCGAGATGTGCTGTATTGTCGATCGTCACCGATACTGCCACTTCAGAAGTGGTGATCATGTCGATGGATGTCTTGTATTTCTCGAACACTTCAAAGATCTTTCTCAGGAAACCATAGGCCAGCAGCATTCTGCTGCTTTTGATTTTTATCATGACGATACCATCTTTGGCGGCTACTGCTTTCACTCCTTCACTGTCGGCTTCCTTCAAGATGATGGTACCTTTTGCCTCCGGCTGCATGGTGTTGAGCAACTTGACCGGGATGTTGAAATGCTGGGCAGGCCAGATAGAAGCAGGATGCAGGATCTTGGCGCCAAAGTAAGCCAACTCTGCAGCCTCATCAAAACTCAGGTGTTCTACCGGACGGGTGCTGCCCACGACCCTTGGGTCATTGTTGTGCATGCCATCGATGTCGGTCCATATTTCGCAAACAGATGCTTCAATGGCTGCTGAAATAAGTGAAGCCGAATAATCACTTCCTCCACGCTTGAGATTGTCCACTTCTCCCTTTGCATTTCTGCAGATATATCCCTGTGTAATAAAAAGTTTTTTACCGGGATGTGCCTCGAGCGACTTCTGCAGCTTTGCCCTGATTTGTAGAACCTGTGGTTCATCATTGGCATCAATGGACATGAAATCCAATGCAGGCAGCAGCACATGATCCTCTCCTATTTCTTCCAAGTAAACAGAAAACATTTTAGTGCTCATCAATTCTCCCTGTGCCAGAATATCCTTGTTCAGGGCGTCGTTGAAAGATATTTTCAGGATGATGTTCAAAAACTCAAAATGCTCATTGATGATGGTTGTAGCCTTGTTTCGGGCATTGTCAGTTTTGAGCAACTGCTCGATGAAATTCATGTAATGGGCATGCAGCTGATTGATCAGCTCCTTGGCTTTGTTTTTATCGCCTGATGACATGGCATCACCGATGGACACCAAAGCATTGGTGGTTCCGCTGAGGGCACTTAGTACCACGATCTTCGGTTCAGCATCACGGGTGATCAGATCTCTTACCTGGTACATTCTTTCCGGCTTGCCTACGGAGGTGCCGCCAAACTTCATGATCTTCATGTCTATCGGTTTAAGGATGCAAAGTTAAAAATTGATATTGAATTTAGCAGCAATAGCCTGTAGATCATCCAGCACTACTTGCAAGAGTGGAATGCCATGCTGCTTTCGGTCGACTTCCATGATTCTTTCCGGGTCACCAGGGATCAATACCGGTTGAGATGCATCAATGGGTTCAGCCTGTCTAAAACGGCTAATCCAAAGATCCATGTCATTTTTAAAATCCTCAGCCCTTCTGAAAGCATCGATCCGCATGGCACCAAAGAAGTGTCCAATGCCTTTCCCGGGTTGGTTTTCGGGCATCGGAACATAGGCAGGGAATGGCGGCACCCAGGGACCGAAATTGGCACCACTCAATACCGCAGAAAAAATATCTACTATCGAGCCCAATACATATCCTTTGTGGCTTCCATGATCACGGTCGCTACCCAATGGCAACAATGCTCCGCCTGACTTCAGGGCATGCGCATCCTGAACAGGGCCCCCTTCTTTGTCCTGTATCCATCCCAAGGGTGCATCCAGGTTCTTGCGTTGCAATATTTCCAATTTTCCATTGGCAGCCGTGGTAGTGGCCATATCCCCTACAAAGGGAGGTTGGTTGCCCGCTGGTACGGCAACACAAATCGGGTTGGTACCCAACATTCTTTCTTTGGAAAAGGTGGGTGCCACCAATGCACTGGCATTGGTCATGACAATGCCAATCATGTCATGTGGCAAGGCCATCATGGCGTGATAGGCAGCAATTCCAAAATGATTGCTGTTTCGAACACTCACCCAGCCTGTTCCAACCGCTTTTGCTTTTTCAATGGCAATTTTCATGGATTGTGGCCCCACAACCAATCCAAGTCCCTTGTCTCCATCCACTACAGCTGTTGAGGGTGTTTCGTGAACGATTTGAACATGGGGCCGGGCATTGACCCTTTCGGCTTCCCACAACCTTATATAACCTGAGAGTCGGGCAACACCATGTGAGTCAATTCCTCTAAGATCAGCTGAAACCAGCACTTCGGCTGCAGCACGGGCTTCATCAGCATTCGATCCGATGGCTTTGAAAACGGCCTCTGTGAATGTCAGCAGGCGTTGATAATCGATTGTGGTAGACATGGTACAAAAATATTTCATTGACAGTTCAATCGCGTTATTGCATTCAGATTTTAAGTGGATTAACCCGGTTCTAAGGCGGAATAATCACTGGAGGTGAACGTTCTTTCCCCTTTTTATACCAAACGAAGCAATGCAGCTTTGTATAAAACAATTCATATGCTTAAACTACAAATGATCGGGCACCTGGGCAAGGATTGCACCGTAAACGCCGTGAACGGAAGGAATGTAATCAATTTCAGTGTTGCCCACAGTGAGCGATTCAAAGACAATGCTGGAACGCCTCGGGAAAAGACAACATGGGTGGAATGTGCCTATTGGACAGAAAAGGTAGCCATCGTCCCCTATCTGCGGAAGGGACAATTGGTTCACCTGGAGGGAGTCCCTGATGTAAGGCATTTCACCAGAAATGATGGTACCCCAGGAGTTGCCCTGACACTGCGCGTGTTTGGTATTCAGTTGCTGGGCACATCCAAGGAAAACGATCCTGTAAATGATGAGGAGCTGTTGATGGTGGCAGAAGGAAGTGATGACCTTCCCTTTTGATTTCCATGATGCTTGACAAGCAGGATCACCTGATCGATCGGATGACGGCACCTGATCGATCAGGCTTTTTATCTCCAGGTCAAACCATTGGAAAGCTTCAAGCCATGTCTGGCCAGAAACCTATTTATTGCGGATTGACTTTTCGCTTGGAATAGATGAGTTCCCGGTTTCTTGAGGCGAGCGCATTGGCAGAATCAATCAAGACCTTGAATACCTCAGGCTTTTGTTTGTAGTATTGATAGCTGCGCGAGAACTGATCTGCTGTGACATGATTGACTGCCAAAACCTTGTCCAATTCAGTTTTCAAAATGGAGTCTCTGGAACGCAAGGTATCCTTAAACAAGTAAGACTCTGCGAAGCCTTCTGCCAGTGCTACTTCATTGAGCAGATAGGCCATCTGGGTTTCATTCAATACTCCTTTGTTCAATGCGTTGTTGCAGGAGCATAAACAAAAGAGCCAACCCATCAATATATGTTTCGATCGGATCATTTCAGTTCTTCACGGTATTTAGAGGAATTGGAAATATCAATGCGCGAACAGAGGTCAACTACCCTCGCCTTTTCCTGTATGGTCCCTTTTTTAAACAGGCGGATGATCTCATCTGTTTTCCCCTGAAAAAAGAAAGGCATGAACATAAGATTGGGGGTTTCTGAGGCGATTGTATTCAACATGGAAAGACCATTTAATACTTGCTCCCTGGCATCTTGTTCGCGGACAATCATTTGATCCATTCCTTGACGATAGTAGGTATAAACAGCATCATGCAGCAAAGCATAGCGACTGTTTTGAAGATTTTCTGATAACCAATAGCGATTTCTTTGTCCATCAAATGGTTTCCATCCTGCAATATTTCTACCCTCGGGAGAAGTACTGGCGATCAAGGTAGCTTTTTGAAAAAAGGGGTCACCGCCTCTTGGTGAAAAGGAGTCATAATCCATTCCGAGTATGATGTTGACATAAAATGCAAACAGGGCAGATAGATTGGCGGAAAGCGGCTCTGTTCCGGAAACCCTGTTTTCATTGAATTCTATCGGTTGAAATTCAACGTACCGAAAAGTAATTTCATTGTCGATGAAGTTGACAAGAGGAGACAAATAATTGGTCCCGTGAATAGGTCTTGCTGCTTGGATGGTGAGGGTTCCTTTGTAAACATTGGGTTCTACCACAGATTGCAGGTTGAGCAAAAAACTGCAATCCACCCTTTCATTGGACTCAAAAACATCACTGGCCCATTTTCTTTTGTTCAGAAAATTTACCAGAGAAGTTTGAAGGGTTTGGAATACTTTTTTATCGACCGTCGTTCCGATTTGGGCATAAACAACATTCACTTTGGCATTCAATTCCTGTGCGTTTGTGCTTGAGCAAATCAAGACGAGCACCAGGATTAAAAAAATGTTGCGCAACATGTACACTAAGTTAGGCAATATTGGCATGATGTTCATTCAGCGGAAATGAAAAAGGCGATGCAATGCACCGCCTTTTAACAAAAAGTTGATGGCAGTTATCTGAAAAGATCTTCATCGTTTTTGCGGAAATAAACCTTGTCCTCCATGAATTCCTGTGTAGCCAGCAATGCAGGATTGGGCATTTTCTCGTAAGCCTTTGAAATTTCAATCTGCTCCTTGTTTTCGTGGATCTCTTCAAGGCTGTCAGTATGGCTGGCAAACTCTTCCAGCTTATTGTGCAATTCTTCCTTCAGGGCGATATTGATCTGTCCCGCTCTTTTAGCGATGATGGAAATAGATTCATAAACATTACCCGTTTTGCTTTTGATCTCATTGAGATCTTTGGTCTCAGCTACATTGGTGATGTTATTTCCCACTTGCCTGCGAAGTCTGCTCATTATTCAGCGATTTAAGGTTATTTTTTGTCAAAGTTAAGAAACGTTCTGCTTCTTTCAGCAATTTACTTTCTGGGAAGCGATCCTGAAAGTCCTCCACCTCAGCAATGACCTTGCTGTATCTTTCCTCCTGCTTTTCAGGTATACTCATGGATGCATACCTGAAATAAGACCGAATGGACATCAATTTGTATTCATCACCTTTGGGAGAGTCAGGGTAATTGTTCATAAGGGTGGTAAAGGCCAACGCTGCGGCACGATACTGGCCTACGTTGTAGTAAAGCTGTGCAGAAAGCTGCTCTTTGACCTCAAGTTTAGCCTGGCATTTGGCAATGATCTGTTCTGCCTCTTTGACCCTTGGTGATTCCGGATGCGTATTGATGAATATCTGGAACATACCAATGGCCTTCAATGTATTGGATTGTTCCAGTTCCGGCTTGGGTGACTGACGATAATAGCAATAAGACTGCATGTATTCCACCTCTTCTGCACGGGGACTGTTGGCAAAGATTTCAAGATAACCTTTGTACAGGCTTTCAGCGGTGATAAAATCCCTCAGATAATAGTGTGAATATGCATACTTATAGTAAAGGTCTTCATGCTGTGGGGTGCCTTTGAAAATTGGAAAAAGTTCCTCGTACAAAACCTGTGATTTCCTGTATTCTTTCTGGTCATAATATTGGTTAGCCATTTTGAGTTTATACTCAAAGTCTTTGCTTTTCAATACTTTACCAAATTTCGAGCAACTTGATACTGCCAGAATAAGGACCAGAAAGAAGAATACGCTTTTTTTACTCATGGGGGTGCAAAGTTAGGCAAATAGTTTGAAACCCTAAGTTAGCAAGATGGGCGAATTTCCCCGTTAAACAACTCATAAAAAAAGAGCCCTTTTTGAGGGCTCTTTTTTATATATCCTTAGAATGATTACTTCTTGGAACGAAGATTGGGATGTGGAGCGGGAACGCTGTTTGGAGCATCAACCACCTCACCTGTTGCACTGAAGTCAACTGCATTAACATCGCCGTCAGCTTGGCCATATTTGTTGATCAAACGATCAGCAGCAATGCCTTGCTTCTCGGTAAGATAAGTGATAACGGCATTTACCCTGTCCCAGCTCAACTGCTGGCTTGCCTTTGAAGCTTGTGCATATCCGGTAATGAATACTTTGCAAGCAGGATTGTTCTTCAACCTGTCTGCTGTAGAGGCAAGCAGGCTTTCAGCTTCCTTGGACAATTTAGCAGAGGCCTTGCCGAAAGTAACACTGGGGATATTGCCCATGTTACAGCTCACAACCACTGGAGGAGCGATATTCTTGCAGCAGGGTGGTTCTGGGCATTTGCCAACACCATTGGCATCCACTGGCTGACATTCAGTTGGCGTAATCAATTGCTTGTCTTTGTAGTCAGGAACACCATCGCCATCGGTATCCTTGCTTACACCATGGGTGTCCACAGGAGCGCCAGCAGGGGTATTGGGTTCTCTGTCAAATTGATCAGTAACACCATCGCCGTCATTGTCGTCCAATACCACTTTGGGCATTTTCATCCTTTTGGGAGCATTGAGCTCACCGTATGAGAACTCCAGTGGATTTTTCCAATACAAGGGCTCAACTGATTTTGTTTTCTTTTGGGCCATCGTTTCTACTCCCATGAGCAAAAGCGCGCCTAAAAAAACAATTGGTAAAAAATTATTCAATTTCATGTTTTTTGTTTTTACTCAGGTTCTGATTAGAAAAGATTGATATTGATACCCAAGGACAAGAAATTATAGGTGTCATAATGGGTAGTGATGGATGGGTCTCCTGCGGGCGTTGCAGACCAACGTTGAGCATCCAGCAAGTCATCCTTCAGGAAGGTAAGCCTGTCTTCAATGGCTATATTAACCTTCTTGGAGAGCTTGAAAGCTGCGCCAAAACCAACCGTTCCGCTCAGCCTAGCTGTTTTGCCAAAAAGCTTGGCATCGTTCTGGGAGTTTGAATCGCCAGCGGTTTCATAGGTACCATCCAACAAAGCTTTGATGGCATCTTTGGTATCTTTCCTGGTAGCATAGGTTCCACCAGGAATGCTGTTGAAATTGTATTTCTGTCCGCTTGCATTCAATGCATCCACTTTTGCCTCGTAGAAAGTCACGCCTGTTCCAAGGATGGCATAAAAACCGAACTTGGGTTCTGCCTTGTGGAAGCGGATATTGCTGAGGTTGAACAACATCTGGGCTGAGAGATCGTTCAGATTGGTCTTGTAGTTGTAGTAAACGCGGTCTGTTGCAGGAACCAAAGCCACTGTTTGAGGGTTAGCGCCTGTGTAAACACGCTGGTTTCCCTTGTAGCCATTGTTTCTCCAGGCAGGATTGCTCATGTAATTGTAATTATCCTTCCAGCTAAGACCTGTTGCAGACCCATGAGTGTACTCGGCCCTGATAGATACCAGATAACCAATAGATTTACGAACATGCAGCCCATAACCAAAGCTTGGAAAATTGGCACTGATGTCCCCATTGATGGTGGGTGAACCAACTTTGATACCCAATTCCCATTGGCTTCTGGGCTTCGCTGGGAAAGTGTACTGGTTGTTGAGGAATTCCTTGTGTTGAGCCATTCTGGATGGAGGAATCAATGATGAATCCTTCCAATCAGTACCGCCGTTGGTGGAAATCTGTGCCTGCGCTGTTGCTGCCAGGACCAAAAAACCAAGAATGAAATGGAGTTTTCTGATTGCCATAAGTTTATTTGTTAGATGATAGATTTTTGACAAAGTACTTGACTATGCTAGACAAAACTAGAGATAATCTTTTAATTTTCAAACAAATAAAGCAAAATTTCCATATTTAGTACGAAATGTTGGTTTTGAAATCCCACAGGCAAGTGAACTTGGCCCGGATCCCCCCCCTTTTTTGAAAGGGTTGACTTTATTTGCTTAGTTTTGCCAACCCCAAAATGTCTCCCGCTTCACTTACCATAGAAAATGAATTAAGGGCCTTCGAAACGCTCTTCAAAGACGCGGTCAAGAGCAATGTGCCCTTGTTGGACAGGATCTTAAAATACATCGTCAAAACCAAAGGAAAGCAACTGAGACCCATGTTCGTCTTGCTGTCTGCAAGGCTTTGTGGGGGGATCAACGAAAGCACGTATCGGGCAGCCTCAGTAGTAGAACTGTTGCATACGGCAACCCTTGTGCATGATGATGTTGTAGACGAAGCAGGCGAAAGAAGAGGTTTTTTTTCCCTTTCAGCACTTTGGAAAAACAAGGCTTCTGTCTTGGTCGGAGACTATCTCCTGGCCAAAGGCCTTTTGCTGTCGCTTCAAAACCGTGATTTTAGAATCCTCGAGATCCTTTCCGATGCTGTCAGGCAGATGAGCGAAGGGGAGCTTTTGCAGCTGGAAAAAGCCCGGTTGCTTAATATCACTGAAGAGGATTATTTTACCATCATTCGCAACAAAACAGCTTCCTTATTGGCCTCTGCCTGTGCCGCAGGCGCATTTTCTGCCAGCCAGAGTGAGGAGCTAACAGAAAAAATGAGGCTTTTTGGGGAATATGCGGGCATTGCCTTTCAGATCAAAGACGATCTCTTTGATTATGGCACAGCTGATATTGGGAAACCGACCGGAAATGATATCCGTGAAAAAAAACTCACACTGCCACTGATTTTCACCCTAAAGAACGCTCACCCTGCTGTCAAAAAAAGAATCGTTTACATACTGAAAAACAGAAACAAGAACAGCAAAGACATTGAAGAAGTAATCCGGGAGGTTATCCAATGTGGAGGAATTGACTATGCTGAAAAAATCATGATTTCTTATAAAGACAGAGCCCTTACCATGATCGATTCCTTCCCTGATGGCCCAGAAAAAGCATCCCTCACCGCACTGGTCACCTTCACTACGGAAAGAAAAAAATAAGATGGGTACTAGAGACAAAAGATGGAGAATACTGGACACACCATCTGTTGAACAGCAAACCCTGGTTCGGGAATTGAAGATTCATCCCGTCATCTGCGGAATACTGGCGCAACGGGGACTGAGTGATTTTGAGGCCGCCAAAAAGTATTTCCGTCCTTCCTTGGCAGATTGCCATGATCCCTTCCTGATGAAATCCATGGAATTGGCAGTGGATCGGATCATCAGCGCGCTCAAAAACAACGAAGCCATTCTGGTATATGGAGACTATGATGTGGACGGAACCACTTCCGTTGCATTGGTGTTTGATTTTCTGCACAAACTCAAACCTTCCGCAAAACTTGATTACTATATTCCCAACCGTTACAAAGAAGGATATGGACTTTCGGCACAGGGAATAGCATATGCCGAAGCCAATGGCTTTCAACTCTTGATAACACTGGATTGCGGCATCAAATCCATTGAGCTGATCGAGGTGGCAAGAACAAAAGGAATCGACACCATTGTTTGTGACCACCATCTACCCGGTGAGGATTTACCCAATGCTGTTGCCATCTTAAACGCCAAACAAAAAGATTGTCCCTACCCTTTCAAAGAACTCTGCGGGTGCGGTGTTGGGTACAAACTGGTTCAGGCACTTTGTCAAAAATTGGGGTTGCCTGAATCGGCTTATCTCCAATACCTGGAGTGGGTGGCAACCGCCATTGCTGCAGACATCGTACCGGTCAATGGTGAAAACAGGATATTGGCCTTTCATGGAATTCAAAAAGCCAATACCCAACCTTCTACCTGGATCAAAGCCTTGATGGAATTGAGCAGGAGCGAACAAAAAATCAGCATTGGCAATCTCTCTTTTTTGATCGGACCCAGGATCAATGCTGCCGGCCGAATGGATGATGCCAAAAAAGCAGTTCAACTTTTCATTGAAAAGGATGGTGAAAAAGCCAAAGCATTGGCGCAACTGTTGCAGTCAGACAATAGCTCCCGAAAAGAAGCGGATGCGATGATCACAGAAGAGGCCATCCGCATGATTGAAGCGGATGAATCATTCCCTTACCGCAAATCAACTGTTGTATATGCTCCCCATTGGCACAAGGGCGTGATCGGAATCGTGGCCAGTCGACTGCTGGAACGATACTACAAACCTACCATTGTCTTAACCAAGAGTGGAGACTATTGGGCAGGCAGCGCCAGAAGCATACCCGGTTTCAATATTCATGATGCACTTGATGAATGCAGACAATTGCTCAAAGCATTTGGTGGACATTACTTTGCAGCTGGCATGACCCTGGAAGAAGAAAACCTGGAAGCATTTTCTTCACAATTGGATGAGATTGCTACAAGAGTGCTTAGCGATGAACAGATGGTTCCAGAAATTATCATTGACGCAGAAATTGAGCCCAAGGACCTGACGACTTCCTTTTATAAAATACTGGAACAGATGGAGCCTTTTGGACCAGAGAACCCAAGACCGGTGTTCTGCATCAAAAATGCCATTGACAAAGGATGCAGGATCGTGAAAAACGAACATGTTCGATTTGAAATTGAAAAAGAGGGAGCAAGAATGCAAGGCATTGGTTTCAACATGGCAGAAAAATTTCTGCAGAAGAAAGAAGAAATGCCCCTTGACATTGTTTTCACACTGGAAGAAAATCATTACAACAACCAGACCACCCTTCAAATGAAGGTCATTGATTTCAGGACAAGTGCTTCATAAAAAAATGGGGTCGCTTACGCGACCCCATTTGATCTGTTTACTTACTGCCACTATTTGACAGCCACCCCATCCTTCATCAGCTCAACGCTTCTGTCGATAAATGCCGTCAACTGGCTTCCTTTCAGCATTCCCTGAGACAAGAGAGCAAGGTCTGCAAGGTTGCGGATCTGTTTTTCCTGATCCGCTTTTTCTTTCAGGTTCAGGATGGAAGCATAGATACCATGATTGCCATTGACAGTAAGGGTTACTTCATCCGGCATGTTGGCGTAAAAACTTCCCATCGGTCCACTCATGGCTGCCATGTCTTTCATTCTTCTCATGAATTCTGGGCGGGTAGCCACCACAGGCGGTGCATCAGCACTGAGTCCTTTGACCTCAACGTTCACCGTCAGGTTGTCAACTTTGAATTCAAACAAACCTTTCAAGGCTTCCTCTTCACTCTTGGAGAGAATGGATTGGGTATCTTCTTGCTTGTCGATCAGGTTGTCGGTGATATCTGCATCTACCCTGGTAAATTGAACATTCTCCCATTTGGATTCAATCTGTCCAATAAAGGATGCGTCCACCAAAGTATCCATTTTCACCACCTTGTACCCTCTTCCTTCAGCAGCCTTGATGTAGGCATCCTGTTGTACCGGATCGGTAGCGTAAAGGATTACCAATTTGCCATCTTTGTTTTTTTGCAGGGTTTCCGCAGCGCTGCGGTATTCCTCGAGTGTGTAGAATTGTCCGGTGTTTGCATCCTGCATGATGTGAAACTTGTCAGCTTTCTCTCTGAACTTATCATCGGTCATCATGCCATACTTCACAAACAATCCCAGGCTCTCCCATTTCTCTTCAAACTCCTTGCGTTCATTGCGGAAGATCTCGTCCAGTTTATCCGCCACTTTTTTGGTGATATGGTTGTTGATCTTTTTCACATTGGGATCTCCCTGTAAATAGCTCCTGCTCACATTGAGCGGGATATCGGGTGAATCGATCACACCTTGCAAGAGCATCAGGAACTCAGGTACAATGTCTTTTACTTCATCGGTAACAAATACCTGGTTGGAATACAACTGGATTTTATCCTTCTGGATTTCGTAAGACTGTTTGATCTTGGGGAAGTAGAGAATACCGGTAAGGGTAAAGGGATAATCCACATTCAAATGGATCCAGAACAAAGGAGTCTCATTGAAGGGATAGAGTGATTTGTAAAATTCTTCGTAATCCTTTTTCTCCAGTTCCGCAGGCTTTTTGACCCAAGCTGGATCGGTGGTATTGATTTGCTTGTCCTCGAAAAAGATGGGCACAGGTAGGAACTTGCAGAATTTTTCAAGGATGCCCTTGATGCGGAAACTGTCCAGGAATTCTGCACTTTCTTCGTTGATGAAAAGCTTGATGGATGTGCCGCGTTCTGCTTTTTCGGTTGGCTGCAGGGTAAACTCAGGACTACCATCGCATTCCCATACCACAGCTTCACTGCCTTCTTTGTAAGAGAGGGTGCTGAGTTGTACTTTTTCACTCACCATAAAACCAGAATAGAAACCCAATCCGAAGTGACCAATGATATTCGCCTCGTTCTGTCCCTTGTATTTTGCCAGGAATTCCTCTGCACTGGAAAACGCCACTTGGTTGATGTATTTGTCCACTTCTTCGCTGGTCATGCCAATCCCCCTGTCTGAGATGGTCAGGGTTTTGGCCTCTTTGTCCAATACTACATCGATCCTGAGTTCGCCCAGATCGCCCTTGGCTTCTCCGGAACTGGAATAGGTTTTGAGTTTTTGGGTAGCGTCAACAGCGTTGGCGATCAGCTCCCTTAAAAAAATGTCATGATCACTGTAAAGGAATTTTTTGATGATCGGAAAAATGTTCTCCGTTTGTACTCTTATTTGTCCCTTTTGCATAAACTGTATTTTGACTGATCCTTGTCAAATCAGATGCCAAAACCCTAAAATGACAGGTTGACACGATAAAAGCTTGAAAATCTGACGAAAACTCCCAAAAAGTTGGGATTAAAATGCTGTTTAACCGGTTGAAATCATTACCTTTGCCCCCCATTATCAAATCAAAAAATACAGGGTTTATGCAAAATTATGAATTGATGGTGATTTTTACCCCTGTTCTGAGTGAAGACGAATTCAAGTCTGCTCAGAAGAAATATGCCGAATTTATCGCTGCCGGCGGTGGATCTATCGTGCATAGCAACCCCTGGGGGTTGAAATCACTGGCCTACCCCATCCAGAAGAAGACCACAGGTATCTACTGGGTAATGGAATATGTAGCGCCATCCGACATGAATGAAAAGCTGAAGATTCAGCTCCTGCGTGACGAGCAGGTACTCCGTCACATTGTGATCAAACTCGATAAATACGCCGTCGAGTACAACACAAGAAAGAGAAGTGGTGTATCAACAGGTAACGAAAAAGCAGTGGAGGGTTAATCTCATGGCAAAAGCAAATGAAATCAAGTACCTGACAGCCATCAAAACCGAGAAGCCTAGGAAAAAATTCTGTCGCTTCAAGAAATATGGCATCCGCTACATCGATTACAAAGACGCAGAATTCCTGAAGAAGTTCCTCAATGAGCAGGGCAAGATGTTGCCTCGCCGCATTACCGGTAACTCTCTGAAATATCAGCGCAAGGTTTCTGAGGCCATCAAGCGTGCTCGCCAAATGGCATTGTTGCCTTATGTAACCGACCTGTTGAAGTAGGACCTTCAACCTAATCACCGAAAGGTGTGACAGTTCCCAAAAAAGGAATTGGAGTAGGAAAAACTTTTAAAAACAAAGATTATGCAAATCATTTTGATCCAGGACGTAAACAATCTCGGCGGTGCCAATGAAGTGGTTACCGTAAAGAATGGTTATGCCCGCAATTTTCTCATCCCCCAAAGGATGGCGGTTGAAGCTTCTCCTTCCAACCTCAAGCAGCTCGAAGAGCGTTTGAAGCAAATCAGGAAGAAAGAAGAGAAGATGCTCGCTGAATTGAACAAGGTTATCGCAGCATTGCAGGCGGGACCCATTACCATTGGCGCCAAGACTGGAACCAGCGGAAAGATTTTCGGTAGTGTAACCACTGTTCAGATCGCCAAGGCGGTACGCGAGCAGAAAGGTTATGAAATTGATCGTCGCCGTATCCACCTGGTTGATGAGATCAAGGAATTGGGAAGCTACAAGGCAAAGGTTGATTTTGGCAACGGAAACGAAACCGAAATCTCTCTTGAAATTGTTGCTGAGTAATCCTTCAATACATTGTATTCAAGCCCCCTGTTTCAGGGGGCTTTTTTTATGCTATCTCATGAAACATCCTTTAAAGGACCATCCAAATTGTGTTTAACCCCTGCGTTTCAGTAGCCTTGCAAAATGAAGCAGGGAGTCATGAATGGGAAAACAATATTACTGCTACTATCCTTCCTGAATCCATTGATGATCTTCGCAACTGTCCAGCAGCTGCCGAATACTGAATGCCAGTCTTCTTTGCGATTAAAGCATTTGGACCAGACATTGGATTCTGCCTTGCATTTTTTGGAGCAGGTTAAAACAGACGGCGGTTGGAGTAAAATTGCCGTAGTCCAAAAATCACTGGCAAAAGGCGATAGCGGAAAAGTCATTTTAGCTTTACGGAAAAGATTGAATGAACAAGGGATCCATGCAGGGAACACAGGTGAGGTGTTTGATGAACCATTGGCATCTGCCATAAGAAAATTTCAATGCCTGCATGGACTGGTGCCGGATGGAAAAGTTGGCAGAGAAACCTTGTACGAAATGAATCTTTCCGTTGAAGAACGGATCTCAATGATAAAAGCCAACCTTGAAAAGGTGAAAAGACTTCTTCGATCCGATCATGAACGTTTGGCGCTCATCAATATACCCTCTTTCGTAGTGTATGTTTTTGAACAGGGAGAGATGGTTTTTTCCAGCAAAGTGGTGGTAGGAAAAAACAATACCCGGACGGCTGAATTTGGTGCTGAGATGAATGAAGTAGTCCTGAATCCCTATTGGGAGATTCCCCCTAGCATTCTACAAAAGGAAATATTGCCAGCCCTGAAAAGAGATCCCGGATATCTTGAAAGAAACCACATGGAATGGAAGGGGAATCGATTGAGGCAGCGACCCGGACCCGACAATGCCCTGGGCATGATCAAGTTTCTTTTCCCGAACCCCTTTAATATGTACCTCCATGATACCCCTTCAAAGGAATTGTTCAAAAAAGAGAAGAGGGCATTCAGTCATGGTTGTATTCGGGTGGCAGACCCTCTGAAACTCGCCGTTTTTGCGCTGTCTGGCACTGAATGGCAGGATGAAAAAGCGATTCAAGCTGCTTTGTTGAAGGTGACAGATAAAAGGATTTCCATGGAACAGAAAATCCATGTGGAAGTGACTTACTTGACCGCTTTTGTGGATGGAAACGGTGACCTCAATTTCAGGAGAGATTTGTACCAAAAACAACTAAATACCGTGAAAATGCCAAAAAAGAGCTGAGTTGCTGAACTTTTCGGTAATTTGTATTGTTCAGCATTCGTACATCAAACCTTGCATCATGAATATTTTCGTAGGAAACATCAATTACAAGCTAACCAACGAAGGGTTGGAGCAAATTTTTGCCCCTTTCGGTACCGTTAGTTCCGCCAGGGTCATCATGGACAGAATGAGTGGAAGAAGCAAGGGCTTTGGATTTGTGGAAATGCCCAATGATGAGGAAGCCCTGAAAGCCATCTCATCGCTCCATGAAACTGAGGTGATGGGAAGAAAGCTCATTGCCAGCGAGGCGAAGCCACAGCAGAGGGACTGATTTTTTCTTTGAAATAAGCATTGGCAGTATCCAATACAATACCCTTGCTGTTCTTAAAGATGATGTAGACCCCCATTTTTTCTTTCTGGTTGGCAAAAGCAAGGGCTTCTCTGTATCCCATTACCATAAAGGCATTGTCCAATGCATCTGCTGTCATGGCATTTTTGTAAATAACTGTAACAGCGATCATACCATTGTCAATTGGCCTGCCTTGATGGGGGTCAATGATGTGACTGTAATAATGACCTTTCAATTTTGAATATTTACTGAAATTGCCTGAACTGGTAATGGCTTCACCGCTCAGTTGAACATTGCCTTCTTTTCTATGCTGCTGGTCCAGCATGTCTACACTGATTGTCCAAGGTTTGCCATCTGCTGATTTACCCTGGGTTCGGACCTCCCCTCCCAATTCTACAACATAGTCTTTGATGCCTTTTTTATCGAGCAGTGCTGAGAGTTGATCAACGCTATAGCCTTGGGCTATACCGTCACAGTCGATTCTAACATCGGGATGATCCTTCATGAGTGTTCTATCCAGCAATCGAAGGTGATGAAAACCGGTAGTTTTTTGAAGCATCCGAATGGTTTCTGCTGATGGCACAACGTTTTTTTGATGGTTCCCAAAACCCCATGCTGTTGCAAGATTTTTAATGGTGATATCAAAGGCGCCCTTTGTTTCCTGGTAAACCTTTTGCGCTGAAGACAGGACCTCAAACAAGTGCTCATCCAATTTCAGTCCGGTTTTCGAAGCATTGAAGGCATTGATAAGGGAATAGCATTTATAAAGGGATAATGAACTGTCTAGTTGGCGTAACAGATCATCCACTTCCTTCTTTTGCACCAGCGGGGAAGTAGAAACATATTTGATTGAATAAGTGGTTCCCTGTGCCTGTCCGTTGATGGTAAAAATGGATGAATCGTTGCTTTTTCGAAATCCCTGAAAAGAAAGGAGCAGGGCTGACAACAAAATGATAAAAGCAAAAAAGCCAGGTTTCATGTCACTAAAATACTGTATGGATACGAGGGGTTAGGGTAAAAAAAAACCCCACAAAAGTGGGGTTTAATAAATATGGCACCTACCTACTCTCCCGGGACGAATCCCAGTACCATCGGCCATGAGGGGCTTAACTACTCTGTTCGGTATGGGAAGAGGTGAACACCCTCGGCAAAAGCACCATAAGAAGGTTCCCGAATGAACGGGATAATAATGTCATATTGGGAGTTGTAAACGGAGTAATTAAAAAAAATTAAAGCTTACGGGCAATTAGTACTACTCGGCTTTACTGTTACCAGTTTTACACCTATAGCCTATCAACGTCATAGTCTTTGACGACCCTTAAAAGGAAACTCATCTTAAGGAAGGTTTCAC
>RFVQ01000220.1 GCA_009922495.1 Chitinophagia bacterium | reverse complement strand
TTGGCGGATTCTTCCAGCAGTTTGATGGAGGCAGGTTGATTCTTTTCAATCCAATCAACAACCTCTTTTTCCTTAGGAGTGAGTCCCTGTGCTTTTATGCTGCCGACTGTAAAACAACAATGAACAAAGAATAAGAGTACAACATTTTTCATGCGATCAATTTTTGAGTATGAATTTTTGGATATAGTATTTGCCATTGTTCACCAACCGTAAGAAATAAGTACCGGATGCAGCGTGACCAAGATCAATAGAAAATTCTTTTTGCTGCGCCAATACCTTCATCGTTTTGCTATTGTATACTGGCGTACCGTCAATATTGTACACTTCCATGCTTATCGTTCCAGCGGAAGGAATAAAGTCTCCATTCAACTGTCGGATCGCAGGATTTCCTTTGATGACTAGCTTGATCTCACTTGGGTCATAATTCGTGATGGCAGTTACCCCACCTGTAGGCATTAAAAACCTAGACAGCAAAGGATAATGATCGGAGGTTGTATTGGCATAGTCTGATATCCAGGATTCAACAGCCCTAACCAATCTTACAGAACCGGGTACATAAAGATCTTCCAGTTCATTGGATATAACCAGATGATCTACCACATCTTCATAACCCAAAACAGAATAACTCCCGTTGTTGCTCAATATCATGCTGAGTGACTTATAGCGATCATTATCGGTTGAATCTTTGACAATAGGATCATAAGAGGTTAGCGCGGGAGTTATACCAGTAGAAATCGTAGAATCAAGATCATCGTTGAAATCTCCCAGCAGTATCAGATGGGCTGCATTAAAATTTGCATCCAATGTGTCTTTGAGTTCTTTTGCTCCATCCAATCTTCTCTTATGATCAGTAGATGTATTTCCGGACTTTCCGTGAACCAAGATGAAGTTTATCTTTCTGGTCGATGTTCCGTTTACTACATCTGCTTTCATCAAATAAGGGAAACGCCCAGAAGCCCAGTTAGATGATGCCGTAGGACTGTTTTTAAGGAGCCCCCTTGCTTCAATATTGCTTATCACTGATTTGCGGTAAGCAAATGCCAGTTTTTGTCCGCTTGCATACGCAGATCCTGAACCATCTGGTGCATTCGAAGCAAAATCAGCAACCACATATGCATAACCAGACAAGGATTCGATAAGCGACTTGAAACGGTTCACATCCACCACTTCTGCAAATGCATAAAGATCTGCATCCAAACTATCCATTACCCTTTTGATATTGGCTTGTGCCAGATCATCATTGACCGGTCCTTGTCCTGCAGCCGCACTTCCAAACCACTCAATGTTCCAGTTGACAACATCAAGCGTTGCTGTTCGAGCATAAGAGTTTGCCATCAATTGAACAGTCGGAATACCTGTTAGCCCGGTTGAAGAAATTGTGATTTTCCCTTGTAAACTCGTTGAAATTGCCGAAGGAGTGTATCGGATATAACATGTTTTTACACCACCTTTTTGTTGATCAGCTGTGTATACCAAAGAGGAACCAAAAGTATTGTTATCAGCAGACAAACCAAATCCTGCAGGAGCAGTGAAGGCGAGATCTGCCTGTGGATTCAGTACCTGAAAAGACAGAGCCTGGGATGCAGTGGGAACACCCGCCTGATTTGCATCAAAATGAAATATTCTCGGTTGTTCAAAGCGTATATCAGCAGATGGCCTGCTGTTGACATTGATTATGTTAACATTGTCCAGTGAAAGCCTTGCTGCGCCTGATGAGACCGAAGACGTATAACGTATGGCAATATAAGTGGATGTTGATTTGTATGCCGACAGATCCATCGGTGGTAGCGTTGTCCATACATCACTATTGGGTTTGGGAAGAAAAGCACTCAATGGTATCCAGGTTGAACTACCCGGCAAAGGCATTGTCGCCTGGTTCATGGCAATATAAAGCTGCGGTTGAGGGCCGGTAAATTTGGTCCTCATATCCATGCTCATGCTAACAAAGCCAAAGGTTGAAAGATCCAAAGCGGGTGAGATAAGCCAGTCGTCATTTTCAACTGCACCGGTTCCGGAAACAAACCCATTGATTTGCAATCCGTTTGTACCCCCATTGCCAAAAATACTACAGGACCAAGTACTGTCACCAGTCAGGCTATACCCCATCCAACCAGAAAAAGCTTTCCCGGTACAATCATTGAAATCAAAACGATATTCATTGGCTGATCGTGTCGTAAAGCTCCATGTTGCATCACCGGTAAATCCGGCGAATGCATTGTCGGCAAGATCTTTGAGGGCTCCGCCAGATATCTCAACATAATAAGTAGTAGAAACAGAAAGACCACTCAGCTTAAAAGTAACAGTGCTACCAGAGAATACTACAGCTGTATTCGCAACATCAATGGTAGCAAAGACTGATGCATCTGATTTCCGCTTTATTGTAATCGAACCGATCCCCTTTTGCACAGGCTCTGAAAAAGTCATTTTCATGACAGGGTTTAAATCGATAGAAAGTGCTTTGTTGATTGGGTTTAACGCACTCAACACTGGAACAACGTTATCACTTCCAGAGACTGTCTCCAGTGAAAAATCATCAATAGCCAATCCATCATCTGAACCTGTGGCATTCAGGTCGTTCCATCGAATATAAATACTTGCGCCTGCTGCAATGGTCAGTCCCGTTATGGTATGTGTCACCGATACCTGATTGGCCGAAAGATTCCCATCAAGTGCTCCTACAGTTCCTGTAGAAATGGGTGCCGTAAAATCAAGTTGGTTGACGTCAACCCAGGTTCCAGAAGCCAGACTTGTCGCATCAAGACTGTATTGAAAATCCAATGCATCATTTCTTCCGGCTGCCCCCAATCTCCACTGTTCTCCTTTGTAGATTATTTTGATGCTAGTAATTACACTCCCGGTATTGTTGATGAAATGTGCACCAAATGAAGGTATAAGACTACCCGACTGCAATCCTCCTAATGCCCTGTCAGAAGAAGTTGTGCCAAATGAATAAGTATCACCTGAATTACCAGATCCAGTGCCTGCTGTATACAATGTATTTGCATTTGTACCTGATTCCAGAAAAATCCATCCTGCAGGCATCGTTGAGGAGGTACTACTGCTTGCGAGAACATTAAAATCCTGCGCATAAGGCTGCCCTGTTAGGCTTATTTGAGCATGACTGGAAAGAGCGATCAGGTGAATGAACAAGATCAGGAATAACTTTCCCGAAATGAAGTTTCGCATAATGCTGAAATTTATGCGAAGATAGTAGAATCCTTAGTGCATAAGCTTTTGCAGTTCATTGCGCAAAAGATGGGC
>RFVQ01000219.1 GCA_009922495.1 Chitinophagia bacterium | reverse complement strand
TCCATGGGCAGGTGGATATTTACCCCTTTCGACTTTGCTTTTTCCAGCAGTGCTGCAGCCAGTGGGAGGCGGTCTTCTTCGCAGAGTGAGTTGCCGATGACTTTTCCCTGGGCTTTCCAAAAAGTATAAGCCATGCCACCACCAATGATAATGTCAGTTGCTTTTTCCAAGAGGTTTTCGATGATCAGGATCTTGTCGGATACTTTGGCACCACCGATGATGGCCGTGAAGGGTTTTTCAGATTGCAGCAATACTTTTTCTGCGCTGCTCACTTCTCCTTCCATGAGGAGTCCGAACATTTTTTTATCGCTTTCGAAATAATCAGCAATGATGGCAGTGGAGGCATGAGCGCGGTGAGCGGTGCCAAAGGCATCGTTCACATATACATCACCCAATTGGGAAAGCTTCTCTGCAAAGGCAGCATCTCCTTTTTCCTCTTCTTTGTGAAAGCGGAGGTTCTCCAAGAGGAGCACATCTCCTGATTCCAGGAGAGAAGAGGCCTTTTCTGCAGCCTCACCGATGCAGTCGGAGGCAAAAAACACTTCGTGATCGTTGCCAATCAGCTTTTGCAGGTGGCTGGCAATATGGGAGAGTGAATATTTGTTGGTGGGGCCATCTTTGGGTCTTCCCAGGTGGCTCATGAGGATCACGGTACCGCCATCTTTCAGAATCTTTTGGATGGTAGGCATGGCAGCCCTCATGCGGGTGTCATCGGTTACCTGGAACTGTTCGTTCAGGGGAACATTGAAATCAACCCTGACCAATGCTTTGAGTCCCTTGAAATTGAATTGATCAAATTTGTTCATTGGAGTGATTTTAAAAAACAAGCCCGGCAGGGTTGCTGCCGGGCCATTGATAAAGTTGGATTATTGGGAGATCAACTGTGCGAAGTAGTGCACGGTGCGAACGAGCTGGCTTACATAGCTCATCTCGTTGTCGTACCAGCTCACTACGCGAACCAGTTGGGTATCGCCTACGTTCTGTACTTTGGTTTGGGTGGCATCGAAGAGTGAACCATAGCGGATGCCCACGATATCACCAGAAACGACTTCATCCTCTGTGTAACCATAGCTTTCGTTGGCTGCGGCTTTCATGGCTGCATTGATTTCTTCTGCTGTGGTCTTCTTGCCGAGGATGACAGTCAGTTCAGTCAAAGAACCGGTAAGGGTTGGTACACGCTGTGCTGATCCGTCGAGTTTGCCTTTGAGGGAAGGGAGAACCAGTCCGATGGCTTTGGCAGCGCCGGTGCTGTTCGGAACGATGTTCTGGGCAGCGGCACGGGCACGGCGAAGATCACCTTTGGGATGGGGTGCATCCTGTGTATTCTGGTCGTTGGTGTAAGCATGCACGGTGGTCATCAAACCATTCACAATACCAAATTGCTCTTCCAATACCTTTGCCATGGGTGCAAGGCAGTTGGTAGTGCAGGAAGCACAGCTGATGATGGTTTCAGATCCATCCAGTATGTTGTGGTTGGTATTGAAAACAACTGTTTTCAGGTCGCCAGTAGCAGGAGCAGAGATCACCACTTTCTTGGCACCGGCAGTCAGGTGGGCGGCAGCCTTGTCTTTGTCGGTGAAGAAACCGGTACACTCCAATACAACGTCTACATCATGTGAACCCCATGGAATCTGTGCAGGATCTTTCTGGGCATATATTTTTACTTCATGACCGTTTACGATGATGGAATTTTCGGTTGCTTTTACGTCCTGTTCAAAACGTCCCTGTGCGGTATCGTATTTGAGGAGGTGAGCGAGGGCTTTGGGGCTGGTAAGGTCGTTGATGGCAACGATGTCGATCCCTTCCATATTGAAGATCTGGCGGTAAACAAGCCTTCCAATTCTCCCGAATCCGTTGATGGCTACTTTAACTGTACTCATGGTTGATTGCTTTTGTGTCTTAAAGAGTAGCAAATGTAATAACTATTCATTTTTTTTTGTCATAAATCCCCAAGAACTTATCTTTGCACTCCATTTGACCCCGGCCCGTTGGTCAATCGGTTAAGACGCCTCCCTTTCACGGAGGAATGAGGGGTTCGATTCCCCTACGGGCTACAAAGTCCTCTGATTATTCAGAGGACTTTTTGTTTTATGCCAACAAAGATTCTCATTATGGGAAGAGAAGCATTTTCAAGATTTGTTCAGGAACAGGCCCCTTGTTCCATTTGTCGTGCATGCTCAGGGCTGCTCCAAGGGCAGTAGCTTGTGCAACATCTGCCGCGTAAATTTGTCTATCCGGATAGGCTTTTACCAATCCCCGCATGTAATGTTCGTTTTTGCTGAAACCGCCATCCACAAATATTTTTTTCACGGAAGTTCCTGCCATCACCAGGTTGGTGCTCTTCACCTGCTCTGCTACAATTTCATCCATCAATTTTTGATAGGCATTTTCAAATTCTATTTCATCCAATGCTGCTGCTTTCAATTGCTGCAGTTCAACTTCATGTTTTTTTCCCGCAAACAAACGTGATGCCTTGATCGATTGTCCTGTATACGACATGTAGCAGAGGGTATCGTTGTTCAGTTCATCAACTGTCAAGGGCGATTGGTTAAAGGGATTGAGGCTGATGCACCAAGTGCCGGTTGAAATCAGCACAAAAGGTTCTTCAAAAGCCTTGAGGTAGGGGATGAGCGCTGATGAGCTGTCATGCAAGCCAACATGGGTTTGAATGGGTGGCAGAATCTTGTCGAGATGTTCGGCCTTTACCCAATCGTGGTATTTGTTTTTGGTAAAATCCCACAAGAAGGTATGACAACCAATGCTGGTGATGTCCGAGGCAATCTCTTTTGTGATCACATAATGTATGTACTGAGGAAGATGCAAGGCCCACCTGATCCTGGAAAAAATTTCAGGATGTTCAACTTTTATGCGGAACAATTGCAAACCGGAATTCAGGTTGTCAAGATCAGGGGAGGCGGTATGCAGGCAGAGCATGGGCAAGGGTCCATACCGCTCCACAAACAATTCCTTCGTGCTGGCTTTGAGGGGTTTGAGGTAGTTGTACAAAGGTGCCACAACCTTTCCTTCTTCATCGATGTAAACAAAGCTTGCTCCGTATGCGGTGCAGTGAATGGCTTGTACGGAATAGGCCGGATCTTGAGAAATTTCTTCAACGGAATGCTTGACCCAGTTGGTCAGGGCTTCCACATCATCGCAGGGAAATCCATCTTCATCCTTGATTTCAGCAAACTGAACCGACTTTTCCAATACCACTTCATACTGTTCGTTGAAGAGCAGGATTTTTTTATTGGTCTTGCCAATATCGAAAATC
>RFVQ01000218.1 GCA_009922495.1 Chitinophagia bacterium | reverse complement strand
TCAAAGGCAATCGCATTTGGGTAGGAGCAAAAAAAGCCATCGCAGAAGGATTGCAGAATGTTGCCTTTCTAAGATCTCAGATCGGTTTGATTGAAAAATATTTTGCAGCCGGTGAAGTGAGTGAGATATGGCTTCCATTTCCCGATCCACAATTGCGAAAATCAAAAGCCAAAAAAAGGCTAACACATCCAGCCTTCTTGCGCAAGTATCAAAAAATTCTGCAGCAGCAAGGATATGTTCATTTGAAAACTGATTCTCCCGTTCTTTTTGCTTTTACCAAATCAGTGATTGAACTCTATGGATTGCAATTGTTTGAAGAAAGCAGTGATATATCATTGGATCTTAAACAGAACCCAGAATTGTTGATAAAAACCCACTACGAAGGGTTAAACATTGCAAGGAGCAACAGGATACATTACCTTAAATTCGTATTGAACAACGATTTGCCCATTGAAAAAGATGAACAACTCGCTGCAATCGTAAAAGAAAAAGAAACAGGAGAAAAAGAGGGAACAAAATTAGATGAAGAAGAAACTGATTGAGGGAGAACATTTTTACTACAATGAGCAAGGTTACATGGTGCTCACCGCCAAATACCATCTTGATAACGGAACATGCTGCGGAAATGGATGCTTGAATTGTCCTTATGATCACATCAAAGTTCCGGAACCCAAACGAAGCGAGTTAAAAGCATCACTGGCGCTATCTGCTGAAAACGGTCAGCGAAAAAACCAATAGGCAGATCAGGATCAAAGTCCCAGTTCCTTTTCCGGATCCCAATACAGTTGTTGGAAATCGACCACCTTGTCGTTTTTCACCTTCACACCTTCTTTCTCCAGCAATTCCTGCATGAGCGTGGGTGTAGCAAAATGATGTTTCCCTGTCAGCATGCCATTTCGGTTGACAACCCTTTGCGCGGGAACGGATGGATGTGCTACATGCGAAGCATTCATGGCCCAGCCCACCATGCGAGAAGACAACCCTGTACCAAGATATTTGGCGATGCTGCCATAGTTGGTTACACGACCCGTGGGGATCAAACGAACTACTTCAAAAACATCTTCAAAAAAATTCCTGCCCTTGTCCCCAGTTTCTCGTCCCCTGTCCCCGGTGCCTCGTCCCTTGCCCCTCGATTTTTTATCCATAGTATGGGCTGATCAAAATATACACGATCACACCCGTAACGGATACATAGAACCAGATGGGCCAGGTGATCTTGGCAAGCTTGCGATGGGCGGGCCACTCAGCCACCAATGCCCTATAGGAGGTATATAAAATGAAAGGCAGAATGATTGCTGCAAGAATGATATGGGTGATCAAAATAAAATAATAGACATAACGCATGGCTCCTTCGCCTCCATAGGTGGTGGATTCAGAGAAAAGATGGTGACAGATATAAGACACCAAAAAAAGAAGCGACAGGATCATGGCTGTCATCATCACCATGCGATGCTGGTGATAGCGACCTCTTTTCACTGCCAGCAATCCTACCAACAACAAAAAGGAAACGGCAGAATTGAGGATTGCATTAATCTCTGCGAATACATGCACATTGAATGGCAACTCTACATCAAGTTTTATTTTGGAAAGAAAAACAACCGCAACAAATACGATGATGGAGAAAAGAATGATGAGGATGCTGGCTTTCTTGTCATTTTTCTGAATGCTTGCTGGTAACATGATCTTGATTTTATTTTCTAAATAGGTTTCTTTTCTTTTTCTTGTCCCTTTCCATGTTCAACAACACCACATCCTTGATCACCTTGTCCAAGTTGACACTGTCCAATCCATTGTACCATCCCCTCACCACCTTGTCGCGATCCAGGAGAAAGAACTTTTCTGTATGGATGAAGCCGGTATCGATATTGCCCTCTGATGCAATATTGGCTTTGAACTCATTGAGCGCAAGATCATAGATCTCCTTTCTATCGCCCGTCAACATCCACCAGGTATCATGGTCGATCCCGAACTTATCTCCATATGCCTTGAGCCGGCTCGCCGAATCCCTTACCGGATCCACCGTGATGGAAATGAACCGCACCAGGCTGTCCGTTTTCTTGAAAGCGGTTTGCAGGGTCTTCATGTTGCGGGTGAGCTTGGGACAAATAGAGGGGCAGGAAGTGAAAAAGAAATCAACGATCACAACCCTTCCCTGCAAATCATCAAGGCTCACGGGGTTCCCAAATTGATTGGTCAAGGTAAATGGCCTGACCTTGTGCCAAACGGTGTCATTGACCTCTCTTCCCTTTTCCATCTTTACCAACACCGTATCATAAAAATAGCGCCGCGGCATTTTGATCGCATCCTTGCTGAGACTGCTCACAAACAGGTAGCTGGCCAGTGGCAGCAGGGTTACCATGAGAACGGCGACGATGGTTGTTTTTTTCATTGCTCAATTTGATAAACAAAAAAGCATCATCAGGGTTGAGTCCCGAACGATGCTTTTCACAAGTATGTTTTAAAGGTCAATGCTGTTGACCTGCTTCATGCTTTGCCGGAGCTTCTACCGCTGCCTTTGGATGATAAGTATTGCGCAATACTTTCCAGGAGTTACCATCCCAAAGGAAGGCAGCAATGAACCAGATGAAAAGCAACAAGGGAACTACGATGGTCATGATCATGTTTTTGACTTCGTCACCCAGGTGCATGAAAATGCCAACAATATAGAAGGCCTTGGCAAGCGAAAGGATCACAATCACTCCTTTGAGGAAAAGCTTCAGACCTGCTGCCATTGGCCATGCATACATGGCAAGACCCAATCCCAATTCAATGATGGTGATCACTGAAAGGATAACGGTGGTCTTGATGATCTTTTGTACTACTTCCTTTCCGCCTGGCTCATGGTGAAAGCTTACTTCTTGTACACTGTGTTCCATATAAATTTCTTTTGGTTGTTCTTAAATGAGATAAAAGCAAAGGAATACGAATACCCAAACCAGGTCCACAAAGTGCCAGTACAAACCAGCCTTTTCGATCATCAGGTAATGACCCCTTCTCTCAAAGGTTCCGTTCATGGTCATGATCAACATGACAATGTTGATGATCACGCCGGAGAATACGTGGAAACCATGGAAGCCGGTGATACCGAAGAAGTATCCGCCAAAGGCAACAGGACCGGGAGTTCCAACATGGTGACCATCATGAGCGGCTACATTTGCAGCGGGACCCCAGGGGTTCCTGGTAACGGTTGTACCGATATGCTCTAATTGTCCGTTTACGAGAACAGCATGATCACCGGTGATCAAGTGTGTCCATTCCCAAGCCTGGCAACCTAAGAACGCAGCACCACCGATGATGGTGAGGATCAGGTTTCTT
>RFVQ01000217.1 GCA_009922495.1 Chitinophagia bacterium | reverse complement strand
AGGAGCGCCGAAGGCAATCCTTTCTCCCAGAACTTACAAATCTTCGAATATCTTAGCGGCAATCATTTTTAAGATGCTACCATGAATAAATTTTCATGTTTATCTCTGCTCCTGTTTACGGTTGTTTTTTCCAACGCTCAAATTTATGTTGCCCCTGATGGAAACGACAAGAATCCGGGTACACAGGCTCAACCTGTAGCTAGCTTTAAAAAAGCACAGCTGTTGGCAAGAAAATCATCAGACGCTAATCCCATTCATGTTGTTTTCAAAGCGGGCGTTTATTATCTACCAGAGACCGTAAAATTTACTTCGGAGGACAACAAGAAAAATGGAGTGATCTATGAAGCCGAGAAAGAAGGAAAGGTGATCATCAGCGGTGGCCGAAGACTTCGATTGCAATGGAAACCCTTTGATGCCAATATCTATGTTGCAGCCGTTCCAGGTCTTGTGTCAATCGATCAATTGTTTGTCAATGGAGCAAGGCAATACATGGCCCGTTATCCCAACGCTCAACCTGGTAAGAATGTATTTGATGCCTGGGAGTTGAACCATAATATCAAGCCGGATTCCATCAATGATGTTTTGCGGTATTCCAGAATCAATGGATGGAAAAATCCCCAGGGCGCCTATCTGCATGCGATGCACAATTATCTGTGGGGAGATATGCATTGGCTTGTGAAAGGAAAAAAAGAAACTGGAGAGTTGATGCTGGAAGGTGGATGGCAAAACAACCGCCCCTCGACCATGCATCCCGTCTATCGGATGGTAGAAAATGTATTTGAAGAGTTGGACACCCCGGGGGAATGGTATTTTAATGTTGCCGAACACAAGCTGTTTTTTTACCCTCCCAAGGATTTGCCTTTGCAATCTGCTCTTGTTGAGATCGTCCAACTGAAGCACTTGATTGAATTGAATGGAACTGCTGCAAAGCCGGTTACCAATATCCATTTCAAGGGATTTGTGTTCAAGCATACTGCCCGAACCTTTATGGAAAACAAAGAGCCCTTGCAGCGATCCGACTGGACAGTATACCGCGGTGGTGCTATTGTATTCAATGGTGCCGAAAATTGTACGATTTCCAATAGTGAGTTTGATCATGTAGGAAGCAATACCATTTTTGTAAACAATTATAACAGGCATATCACCATCAAGGGGTGTTATATTCATCACAGCGGTGCCAGTGGTATCTTGTTTGTTGGGGATTCAGCTGCAGTTCGAAGTTCCTTATACGGCTATGTTAAAAGAAACTATGCTACACTCGATACAATCAAAGGCCCCCGCAATAATAATTTCCCATCCGATTGTCTGGTGGAAGACTGCCTCATCACGCTAACTGGAAGGGATGAAAAGCAAACTGCGGGGGTGCATATTTCTGTGGCTGCCAACATACGGGTCAACCAATGTTCAATATACGACATGCCCCGAGCCGGTATCAACATCAATGAGGGTAGTTTCGGTGGACACATAATCGAAAATTCCGACATTTTTAATACGGTGCTGGAAACGGGCGATCATGGTAGTTTCAATTCCTGGGGAAGGGACCGCTACTGGACCCCCGATGGACGAGAGGTAGCAAAGGTATTAGAGAGAAATTCGGATCTATACCAGTTGGATATTGCCACCCCTAATATCATCAGATGCAATCGCTGGCGTTGCGATTATGGATGGGACATTGATCTCGATGATGGTTCCTCGCATTATCGCATCTATAACAATGTTTTGTTGAACAGCGGCCTGAAACTCCGAGAAGGCTATGACAGAATCGTTACCAATAATATCATTCTCAACAACAGCTTGCATCCCCATGTTTGGTATCCCAACAGTGGTGACGTATTCAAAAATAACATCGTGTTTGGGGCATACCGCCCGGCCATCATGGACAGGGTGATCGCACCCAATGGTAAATGGGGCAGCCTAATAGACTCCAACTATTTTGTCTGTGACAGTGCACAGATGCACCGGTTCCTGAAAAACGGATGCGATGGCCATTCCCTCAACGGAGATCCAATGTTTGTAAATGCAGCAATGGGTAATTATCAAGTGAAGGAAAATTCTGATGCTCTTAAGATCGGTTTCCAAAACTTTTCAACTACTTCTTTTGGTGTTCAGAAAGCATCTTTGAAAGCCATCGCCAAGCAACCTGTATTGCCCCAATTGAATCTTTATGCTAAGCCCCAAAATACTCCCAGTTCCAAAGCTGTCAATTGGATGGGGGCAATGCTGCAGGAACCCACGGGTGACCAACTATCGGCTTATGGAGTTGGATTCAATGAAGGGGGTATTGCCTTGTTGGAAATCAATCCGGTCAGTCCCTTGTTAAAGATCGGTTTCAAAGCTGGTGATTTGATTCAGGGGGTAAATGGTGTTCCTGTAAAAAGTATAGCTGAATTGATAAAGCTTTTCAAAAACCCCACATCAGGTACTGATGCATATGAGATTGAGTTCATTCGCAATCAGCAGAAGCAAAAATTGATCATCAAAGAAAAATTAAACTCGTCTAATTAGTGCCCAAACAATATAAAACATCTGAATGGATGTTTATTTTGATGCTGTATTTGATTAATTTGACATGTCAAAAAAACAATCATGGAATTAATCGAAAATGAAAAGTTTGAAAACATTGATTTTCAAATCGATGGATTCAAAACAGGGGAGTTTGAGAATTGCAGTTTTCTTAACTGTAATTTTCATGGGGTCGACATCTCCAATTCTATTTTTGTTGACTCTGAATTCATGGACTGTAATTTGAGTCTGATCAAAACCCATAAAGTTGTTTCGAAGCTGAAGTCAATTCAATTTCACCATTCCTCCTTGAAAGAGGTTGATTTTACCCACACCGACCTAAGCAGTTCAATTTTCTCGCATTGTGATTTTTTGAATGCTGTTTTTGAAAATACCAATCTCGAAAAGGCTGATCTATTGACTTCCTTCCATTACAATATTGACATTAACAAGAATCGACTCAAGAAATCCAGGCATTCAACGGAGGGGGTTTTAGGATTGCTCAGCGAGTTAGAATTAATAATTGAATAATTCAGCCTTTTAAAGAGAAATGACCTGTTTTTGATATCGATAATTTCATACTTTCATACAAACTAGACCAATATGAACAAAGCAATATCCCTTTTGGGCTCTCTTTTTTTGATCCTTTCGATCCATGCACATGCACAGGAAAAGATCGATCTTGCAATGATCCAAAAAATCCGTGAAGAAGGATTGAACAGATCCAGGGTGATGGACATCGCCCTTCACTTGACTGACCTGAATGGCAACCGTCTTGCCAACTCACCGGGCTATACCCGCGCAGCCAACTACGCGAAGCAAGTA
>RFVQ01000216.1 GCA_009922495.1 Chitinophagia bacterium | reverse complement strand
AGCACCCGTAACAGGGGCGTTGAGATCACGCTGAACACCAGCATCGTCAACAGACCCAAATTCGGCTGGAACCTGCAGGTGAACTTCAACAAGATGTGGAACAAGGTGATTGATATGCCCAAGAATGTTGCGGAGTATTATATCGCCGATACCTGGCTGTATGGAAATGCAAGGGGTGGATTGGTGTTGGGAGGCCCCACAACTTCCATCACTTCCTTCGGATATGAAAGAAATCTCAATGGTGACATCCTGATCAATCCTGCAAATGGATTACCGGTTGTGGAAGGTGTATTCAAAATCAGAGGAGATAGAAATCCTGATTTCACCATGGGTATCAACAACATGTTCCGCTACAAGCGATTCAAGCTGAATTTCCTTTGGGATGTCAAAGTGGGTGGAGACATATTCAACGGTACCAACCGCTTCCTGACAGGTGCTGGAAGAACTGCCATTACTGCTGATCGATTCACGCCAAGGGTTGTCAAAGGTGTCCTGAAAGATGGTCGTCAAAACACTTCCAATCCAACACCCAATACCATGGTTGTCATCCCTGCATACAATGATGCCTTCTATACCAATCTTCCTGAAGAGGAATTCATAGAAAAAGATGTCAACTGGCTGCGTCTGAGAGACCTGACATTAAGTTATGCCTTCCCTAAATCTCCTTTCAGGGACCATAAGTGGATCAAGACACTGGAAGTATTCTTTACTGCCAATGACCTGATCCTTATCACCAACTATTCAGGTGCTGATCCCGCTGTCAATGGAAATACTGCTGGTTCCCGCGGTGTAGGTGGATTTGGGTTTGACTATGGTACCATGCCAGCTCCCATCAGTGTAAACTTTGGTCTAAGGACATCATTTTAATGGCAAGTAAAATTCAGAACATGAAAAAGAACATCATATTTTATTTGACGGCAATAACAATGGTAGCCACCATGAGCGGTTGCCAAAAGAAAATTGACGAAGCATTTGCCAATCCCAATGCCAGCGTGAGGGTTCCAATAGAAACCCTACTGCCTGGTATCATTGGTAACTTTGTAGGTAGTTCTGCTGCTGCGGGTAGCGCCTATGGAACTGCCAATGACGGTTTGTATGTAGGCCGTTACGTGCAGTATTGGGCCACCAATTCAGCCGGCAACCAATACGACCAAATGGGAGGAGCTACCGGTGCAAGCGATATCCTGGGTTCCGTTTGGGCCATGCACTATTTTGGAATGGGTGAGAACCTCAACAAAATGGTCAAATGGGGTATCGAGGAAGAGAAATGGGACTATGTTGGCGTGGGATATGCCATCAGAGCATGGAGTTGGTTGACCCTCACAAATATGCACGGTGAGGTTATCATGAGAGAAGCATTCAGACCAGAGCAACTCGTGTTCAAATACGATACACAAAAAGACGTTTATGATACCGTAAGGGCAATTGCAAGAATGGCCATCTCCTATTTGGAACGTACAGATGGAAAAGTGAGTCAATCGAATCTCGCAAAAGGAGATGCCTTCTTTTACAATGGTGATGTAAACAAATGGAAAAAATTTGTTTACACCGTGATGGCCCGCTCTTTCAATCACTTGAGCAACAAAGCTGATTACAAGGCAGATTCAGTTATCAAGTATGCTTTGTTGGGCATCAACAGCAATGCAGACAATGCCTCCGCAAAATTTGCCAATACAGGCATTACCGGAACTTCCAACTTTTATGGCCCCTATCGCAACAACGTTGGAGCCTTGAGGCAAACTGAGTACATCGCAAACCTCATGAATGGACTCGGCACCCGATTCACTGGTGCAGTTGATCCCCGTGCCTGGTACATGTTGAGAGAAAATACCAGCAATACCATCAGGGGTATCAAATTGAACAAAGGAGCCAGTGGATTGGTGGCCAATGACCAGCCACAGGGTTTTTGGGGACAAACATTTGGTACCGCATCGGCGCCTGTTTCTGATGCTGCCTGCCGCTACATTTTCAAGAATGGATCACCTTTCCCCATCATCACAGCCAGTGAAAACAAATTCATCCTGGCAGAGGCATACCTGAGAAAAGGAGATGTGAATTCCGCATTGACAGCTTACAAAGATGGTATCAGTCTGAATTTTGACATGCTGGTCAATGATTATGCAGCTGGAGTACCTGCAGCCAGGTTGATCACCCCCGCCATGACAACAACTTATTTAACCAATCCGGCTGTTGTTCCTTCAGCCAGTAATCTTTCCCTTAGTCATATCATGCTCCAAAAATACATTGCCCTCTATGGCTTTGGCATGCTGGAAACCTGGGTTGACATGAGAAGGTTCCATTATACTGATCTGGATGAGAAAGCAGGGGGACAGGTATATGCAGATTTGGTGATGCCTTCCGGCATTGATCTATTCATCAACAATGGGGGGAAACAAACCTACAGGGCTAGACCAAGGTACAACTCTGAATATCTCTACAACGTAGCAGAATTGGAGCGATTGGGCGCACTGGCATTGGATTACCATACCAAAGAACAATGGTTCTCACAAAAATAATTCAACCCAAAAAAAAGATCATGAAATCATCTATTATCATACGCAGCATTTTGGCAGGAATTGTTTCATCTGCCATGCTCCTCTCCTGTCAAAAAGAAGCCTACAATCCTGTTGCGCAAGAGAACAGGGATCTGGCCAAAAGTGCATTTGTGAAGTTTCACAATGGCATAGTCAACTCCAACAGAACGTACATATACGCCGACCTGGTTCCCCTGAATGGTGCAACCATCGCATTCGGATCTGTGTTCCCGTCACTTTCTCCTTCCTATGCAGCATTGAATGCTGGTGCAAGGGCTATTGCCATCAGGGATACACTTTTCCCGTCCACACAATATCCTCTCGCATTTAATGCTCAATTGGAGGCCGGTGCTTACTATACCATTTTTGCGTATGATTCTATCAATGCTCCCAATCAGAAAATAGTGAAAGACAATATTGAGGCATTTGGAGACACCACAGCCAGGATAAGATTTGCCAATTTCCCTTACAGCACAACAGCCATGCCCAATGTTGACATTTTCTCTCAAAAGAGACAAGCGAATGTCTTCACCAACATTGCCCCAACTGCTGTTACTGATTTTATACCCTATGCCTCCAACTTGAATGATACCTTGTATGTAAGGCCTACTGGTACTACAACCGTTTTGACGCAGAGCACCTTGTTGCCAACTGCGAGAAGATCCTATACAGTTATTTTTAGGGGCAGCTACCGCGTAACTACCGGAGCCGCGGCCAGAACGCTTACTTCTTTCTTAAGCTATTGATATCATCCATACATCGACATAATGAAAGGCTGCGATTCGCAGCCTTTCT
>RFVQ01000215.1 GCA_009922495.1 Chitinophagia bacterium | reverse complement strand
GAGATCTATTTCCAGTTGATCTATCTGAATATACTCGTTTTGTTTTACGGAAGTACTTAGTACTTGATCGATAAATGAACGAAGTTCATTTTTCATCAGTTGCAGCAATAGGTCACTAACTGTCTTAAATTCAGATTCAGACTCAATATCAATACGAAAAATCTGACGTTTAATTATATGAGTAACACTCATTTTAGCAATCCATTGGTTTTACATTCAACCAGTAATTGTATGATGCGTGTTGAAAGCTGATCTGCCAAGGACAAAGATTTATCTTTGGAAGCTTTCGCTTTAAGCCAATTTGTATACAGTTCCTCAAATCGATACATCGTCTCCGGATCCAATAAATATACATGGGCTGTAAAATGAGCAGGTATATTCTCGCGCAGCAATCCTTTGAAACGCTGGATAAATTCATCATTGCTAAACCGCGTTGGCCAATTTGGAAGAATAAAACTCATCGAATGTGAAAATTCAAAATGGTTGGGAACTTCGATTGCCTCACCGTTGGTACTGTTAATTTCGAGTACTTGTTCCAATAATATTTTTCGATCAAGAATAGACTGTAAATATGCAGCTGCTCTTTTCAGCTCATTTTCTGCTCCAACCCTGGAATGAAATGATTTTTTCAGTTTCGCAACTGGCTGGTAACTGGCATCGTATAATACTACCTGAAACAAATTGCTATCCGACTCAGAAGTGACACTGTAATTTTCGGTTTTGGAACCGATTACAGGTAATTCTTCTGCCAACAATGATTGTTGCTCAAAATTACCGGGTTGATAGCCACTCATTAATACTTTCCCTTTTGCGTCCATGATTGAAAAAACAAACAATCTGGGTTCAAGTGGACGCAGCAAGATGTGCTCGATAAGATGAAAGCCTTCACACTCTAAACTTATTTCTCTTATGGATGAAACAAATCGATCCATAACTCTTTCACAGATAGTTTGGTCTTCATGTTGAAAGATGATGAGATCGGGGATGGAGTCTAATCCTCGGAATAGTATTGCATAGCTATTACTGCCTTTTTCCTTTATAGAAACGACCCGTAAATATTTTGGATTGATTCCCTGCGAAAATAGACGGGCTACAAAATGAATTTCCATATCAGGAAACCGTATTTCCTCCGATTGATATTGGTCTTTACTCAATTTTAACACCTTAACCTTTCCCAGCTCCGAAATATCAATCGTCATTTCTTTCCACTCGTTCGCAGCCTCACTAACGGTTCTACGCATTTGCAAGGTTTCTAATAATGGATTGACCAGACTTCGTTTGGTGTGGTGACGGAAGTTAAGTGCAATAAACAGTTTCCATTCCAGATTTGAAATATTATCACTGTTCCAAGTGTTTTCCGACAAATAATTAAACGCAACATTCCTAGAACGGGATAACGCTATAATATTTTGTAGAAATGTAACCTTGGTTTGGATGATTTCCTTACTGATGTCATACTCCGATTCCTTGCTATAGGACGTTTTATATTTTCGAATAACCTCTGTATCCAGTTGTTCTCCAAACCGGGCTAATAAATGATCCAGAATCCTGTTTCGGCGTTCGGCATAACCTGCAGGATCATTGGAAATTTCGTTCAGGAATTTTTCATAATCCGGGATTTTCTCGGTGAGGATCTCTTGTATATTATGAATATCCGATGGCAATTGAGTAAAATAAGTCCTGTCGACAGAAGAGGAAACAGACATCATCTCACGCATGTGCGTGAGTTGACTCAAATGGTTGGCTATGACCTGCTCAAATATTGCCAGGTATGCTTTAAGCTGCTTGGCCTGTGCTTGTCGATCAGCTGAAGCATTCTGGGGCTGACTTAATTTACCGATGGCATAATTCTCAGGAAATTCATTATGAATAGCATAGTGAACATTCAACTGATTTTTGGTGAACTTACCCTTGGGAAGGGCATGGGTATAATCAAGCCGCCGCCTATAATGCGTTCTTCGCTCTGCAAGATCAAAGTCAATCAATTGCTGAGTAGTTACCTCATCAATATCTTGTTCGATATTGTTTTTAATTAATTTCAGCTGATGTGGATATCCGTTTTGCAGGTTTTGGAATTCGATGCTTGGGAAAGTATCTGCATCGAATGAAATTAAGTTTTCATTAACCGGCAATCCTTTTCGAAGAACCTGTATTTGTCCTACCCCTTTCACTCCTTCGATATTGGCAATGATATTTTGGATTTGGGAAACATATACGGCATCTGTTTTAGGCTTAAGATGCTCAGCCAGGATTACGCCATGAACAGGTTTAGGACCAGAGAAAACAGATTCAGGAGCATGACCGGAAGAAATCAATTCAAATGGGTTTTCCATTCGAATTTCCGGATTGATGTAATGGTCTAATTCAGTAAAGATCTTTGCCATTACATACTCAGCAACAGCATCTGTTTCAAGATAAATTTCACCAACAAGAGAAAGCGGAACATTGGTCAAGAGTTTTAAAACACTCAGGTCATGCCCCAGATTGCGATATTGATGGAACAGTTTTCGGATCTCCTGTTCTAAATGATCTGCTTCCAAATCATTCACATCATCCTGTGCCTGTATGAGAATCTCGAACAACCCCTTGTGTCCAGCAGGATCGAGGTGAACTGGATTTACCCAAGCATTTTTTACCAGTTTTACCCGATCAATGATCATTTTCCGATAGTCCTCTGAAGTGTATGGATCTGTCGGGAAAACATCATGGGGTGCATATAAAAGGTTTTCACGTTCATTGTTGAAATCATCTGTTCCCATTAAGAACAGATCTTCTATGGGCAAGTTAGAGCGATAGGAAAGATCCATCAAAGCATATATCATGTATTCCAACATGGTAACGCCCGGATCATGATAGTTAAAATCTGTCCAATGATCGCCAGAAAATTGTTGCGCCAATTTTATTCCTTCTTCAAAAAGGTCAGCAAACCTCAAGCCTGGATTCTCGTGTTCCCCTGTTTTTATGCTATGTGTACTATTTTTCACGCTTATTGTTGCTCTAATAATCCAGTAATTTGAAATTGAATCGGGAATGGTTCACCGTTGCGTTCATCAATACCATAAGAAGTTGATGTTTTTACTTGCAGTGAATAATTAAACAATTCCCCAGACCAACGGAACCGAAGTCGATTTCTGAAAAAACCATACCAGGCAGAGGTTTTTTTAATAGCTCCAAAAGACAGCTTTCCTCCAAATGTATTCAAAGCGATTGCATGTGCCAGGGCATATCTACCGCTACCTTTTTTACCATTTATGAAAGCCATAACCTCAAACGCAGATGGCTCTTTCAAGCCAGTAATGATATCATGCCATTTGCCATCGCCTGGAACCT
>RFVQ01000214.1 GCA_009922495.1 Chitinophagia bacterium | reverse complement strand
CCGGTCATGCTGAAGTTGAAGCGCCCGATGGCCTTTCCATAAAAAAGGTTGTTATCTGTTCTTTGGGTATTCAAGACCTGTAGTTTTCTTGAATTCGCCGTTATATTGTATTTAAAATCACGGAAGAATCGATGTTCAAGATTGCCCTTGACAATGGCAGTATTGCCAAAAACATCTTTGAGCCTGATGTCTCCCAAGACAATCCGATTGGGCTCAAATGAAATGACGGGGTCTGAAAGGGTATAGGAGCATTGTGTATAGCCAATGGTCACCTTAGCTCCACTGATCTTTACCTTTCCCAATAAATCAGGTGATTGAATATCTCCTGTGATTTGTAAAATGCCATTTCCTTTTCCGCTGATATCACTAAAAACAACTCCAAGATAGGTCTTAAGCATGGAGAGATTGACATTCACCAAGTTGATATTGGTTTCAATTTTTTGATGCAGGCTGTCTTTTAAATCAAGTTTACCATTGATGTCCAGCTGATAGTTGGGGTTGTCTGAATCAAAGTTAAAGCTGGCTCTTTTCTCGCGGCTATCCCAAAAGGCATTGATGGAGGTGAGGCCAATGGAATCCTCTTCAAATCTTGTTTTGTCGGTTTGGGCATTCAAATACAGTTTTGCTTGGTTGAAGGGGTCTTCAATTGTCAGGTCTCCGGTTGTGATTCCCTGTATTCTGGGCTCCTTCAGTACAAAGGGCAGTATCTCTCCCAGATTTACTTTTGTTAGGGCCAATACAATTGTTTGTGGTCTCATGGCTTCTGCAGGCAATGTGATCAATCCGATAGATTGGTCTCCATTGTTCAAAGTAAAATTTTTGGCATCAAAGAGTGATTTGCTGATGAGCACCTCTCCATTGTCTCTGATATTCCATGTCTTTTCGTTGAAGACCAAGGAGGAGGGATTGAAAAGTATTTTGACACCATCTTTGACATTGATCACCTTGGCAGAAAGTTTAGCACCATACTGCGATTGCTCAGAAAAAGTATTGATGTTGATGGCAGAGATATCTTTTGACGACCTGATATTGATTTCATTGTTCGGGAAGAAAAGGCTGTCATTGAAGACCAAAGAACTTGTTTTGGATAATACCCTCAAGCTATCTGCATCGCCTCTCGCTTGTATGGCGAAATCATATACGGATAGCTTTTTATAGGAGAACTTTGGTATGCTGGCGTCCAGTTCAAAAATTTTATTCTTGGTGTCGATCTTGCCATCTATTTTGCTGTAACTAAAACCTTTTAATCTTTCGTCTATAAATCTTACCAATGATCCTGCATTTTTAAGATTGAAATGGAATTCCAACAGCTGATCCTTTTTGGAAGAATTGAGCTTCTTGAAATACATGGGATAATAGCTGCTAAAATATTGGTTGAGTGTTGCAGGCAGTGCAGCAAATTCGAAGTCGCCTTCCAGTCGTGCATCGATATCTTTCCCCAAAAGCACCAAAGATCTCTTTTCATTCAACAGGGTAGAGCTGATGGTTAAACTATCAAATACATAAGGCTGACCGGATTTGAAAAGGGTAAGATCTTTGAAACGGGCATTGCCACTGATATTGTCTGGAGTGTTTCCAATAAAATCAAGTCGGGCCTTCCCGGTAAATTCTAAAGGCATTCCGGTAAGCTTGATGGCTTTTAGATCGGAGGCATAGACTTCTGCCGTCATCAAGGTTTTGGGGAGCGCTTCTTTCAGATCAATGGATGCAGAAAGGGTTGCGATCAGGTTGTCGTCATCAATATCAATTTTAGTTTCAACAATACCTTTGTTATAGCTTCCTTCTGATTGCAGGTTGTGATAAGTGTATTCGTTGAATGAAAGGGTGTTCAGATCAGTTTTGTAGGCTATTTTGCCCGCTGGATTTCCCTTGACATGGAACGTGCCGGTTGAAGCAGCCAGACCGGTTATGCTCAATAGTTTTCCTGCATTAAAATTGACAAATTTTCCATCCAACAACAATTCCATTTCTTTCTCATACAGTCCCTTTAACTGCAATTTGCTCTCGATCTTGCCGATGGTTGTCGTCAGTGATCCGTTAACCACCAGATCGCGGTAGTCAGCTTTGGCGGTACCGGTAAAGTTTATACTGCCAGCATTGGCAAGGTCGACTTTCAGCGTTGTTTTCAGTGAGGGCAGGAGTTGATAAAGATCAGCTGCAGCTGTTTTTATTTTTGCCTTATCAAGCTGGTAGTTTGTTTGTGCTATCTCCGGTAATCCCTTGATGCTTATGTCTCCGGCAATTGAACTGGATCTTCCCCAGTTGATCAAGATATCTTTTGCGGCCAGGTCCTCTACCGTTCCATTTACATTTCCGGTAACAGTTGCCTTGAGGTTTACATCCTTTAAGGCAGGCGCAAAAAAAGCAATATCCCTAAGGTCGATTTCTGATATTTTAATTTTGCCTTTCATGTTCACATTGGTGATGAAGGCAGCCATGTCATCCGTAAAGTACCGATACTCCATCGCAAAGTAATGGCCCAGCTTGCTGTATGGCGTAACAATTTTCAGGTCAGCAAAAGACATTCGGTCCGGATCCATTTTCATGTTGGCTTTGAGGGACTTTACTTCAAATCCACTTCTTTCCTTTGCGGAAAGTGCAATAGCTGCCCTGAGTGTATCATCGCTAAAATGCAGATCCTTTATTTTGCCATTTATCTCTTTGAACTGAAAATGCGCACCGTCAAAATAGGGAAGTGGCTTTTGGTTGTTCTCAAGGTCACTGGCAAAAAAGCCCTTTCTTATTTCTATGTTGGCTGCAGAAATGTCCCATTGTTCTGGATTCCAGTACAATTGACCGTTGATCCTCGGCGGAGTTTTGGGCCTAAGGGAATCTGGCCTGAATCCATTGTATTGTCTGATTTGAAAGTTGGGTTGATCGATCAGGGCATGTTCGATCATGATCTTTTTTTCCTTGAGTTGTATGGATCTTGCATTCAAGGTAAGGTATGCGATGCCAAGGGTTTGGTCTTCACCCCTCCACCTGTCTTTTACCTGGTAGCTGAAATTTTTCAGTTCAACCTTTTGAAGATCCAATTGGAATCCCGGGGAAGTTGATTGGCCGGATGCATTTGTTGATGGGCTTGATGAACCCAATAAAAAATCATAGTTCCAGGTACTGTCCGTTCTATTGGTTTGGATGATGGCATTTTCCAGTCCTAGGTAATGTACGGTGATGGCATCCATGAAAAAGAACCAGTCTGTTATGCTAAGCTTTAGTGCACCAGCATACAAGAGCGTGTCTTGTTTTTTGTCTTTTACCAATGCATCGTTCAGGTAAAATCGGTTGAAAAGAGAAAAGTCAACCGATCCAATGCTGATCTGAGTACCG
>RFVQ01000213.1 GCA_009922495.1 Chitinophagia bacterium | reverse complement strand
AAGATGTTTAAAACCGGTGACGCTCCTGAGGGTATTTTGTTCATTCCAGCATCCAAGAGTCCCAACAATCAAAGTTTGATTGTTGTGAGCAGTGAAAATGATGGATTGATCAAAGTTTATAAAACAAAGATTATTTAGTCAATATTTAAATATTTGACTGAAGACCTTCAGATTGTTTTATGTTTGTCTGAATGAATGTCTTCTCCCAGCCCCGTAAAATCATCATCACCTGTAACAAGTGGTTGTCGCCCGCCTTGCAAAAAGAGGTGGTCGACTTGGGTTTCATCCCCCAGCGGGTCTTTCAGACGGGCATTGAATTGACAGGTACAGTTGAGGATTGCATCAAATTAAACCTCCACCTGCGTACAGCCAGTCAGGTCATGTATTCACTTCGGTCTTTTTCCTGTGAAGATCCGGATCAGCTATACAGATCCCTACTGTCCATTCCATGGGAAAAACTGCTTGCCCCCAATGGCTATTTTTCCGTGACCAGCAATGTTTTTCATCCTACCATCTCCACCAATTTGTTCGCCAATCTTCGGGTGAAAGATGCGATTGTGGATCGCATGCGTCGCATCTCTGCGATCAGGCCAAGTTCGGGCTCCGATCTTGTAGGGGCAGTATTCCATCTTTTTTGGAAGCATGATGAAGCGGAGGTATTCATTGATACATCCGGGGAAAGTTTGGCCCGTCATGGTTACCGAAAGTTACCCGGGCAAGCCCCCATGCTGGAAGCTTTGGCAGCAGCAACCATTCTTTCTACAAAATGGGACCGAAAGAGTCCATTTATCAATCCCATGTGTGGTTCGGGAACGCTTGCCATTGAAGCGGCATTGATTGCCAGCGGCAGGGCACCAGGGCTCATCCGTCAGAATTATTCCTTCATGCATATTGAGGGATACGAAAATGAGGTGTATAAAAAAGAAAGAACCTTGTTGGATAATAGATACTCGGATGATGGGCTTGGCAAGATCATTGCTTCCGACATCAGCGAGAAAGCCATCAGCATTGCCCGCATCAATGCCGCTGCAGCAGGTGTGGAACACTTGATCGATTTTCAGGTATGTGATTTTCAGGAAACCCTAATTCCCGATGGAGAGGGTATTGTGATGATCAATCCGGAATACGGTGAACGACTGGGAGAAGAACAGGATTTGCAGGCCACCTATGCACGCATGGGGGATTTCCTCAAACAGCAATGCAAGGGTAAATTGGGATATATATTCACGGGCAATCTTGACCTGGCCAAGTCCATCCGACTGAAACCATCCAGGCGCATCGAGTTTTTGAATGCCAAGATAGATTGTCGCTTGCTGGAATATGAATTGTATGCCGGTACCAGGCGTACTGACCAAGTTCATGTTTCACAATAAAGGCAATCATCGTTTGACGGGTGTCCGGATATTAGTTTCGCCTCATGAAACTACATACCAAAATCATCCTACATCCAACTGATTTTTCAGACAACGCCGCAAAGGCATTGAAATTTTCACTCGAATTTCTCGATATACCCACCACAAGATTGCTGATCATGAATGTCATTGAGATGCCATTGGGAAGAGAAGAATTGCAAGGGAAAGACCCAGTTGAAACCATTGATGAACGCGAAGCCATGGTCATGCAAAAAATGGATCAATACATCCTTCGTTGTTTTGGTAAACTGGGCGTTGTGCCTGTACCGGATAGAGAGATCATCCAAAGTGCTTCTGCTTACAAGGGCATCTTAGATACCATCAAGCGGCTGGATCCATTCATGGTCGTGATGGGACAAAAAGGAACATCAAAACTGAAAAACCTGGTGATGGGAAGCAATACGGCAAAGCTCCTTGAGAAATCTCATTGTCCGGTAATGGTTGTACCGGCGCATATGGAAGTTTGAACGACAATTTACACTGAGAGCTTTATTTTATCCGCTTGACCCATTCAGCAATGCGTTTGCCCAATGCAAACCCTTTGTTCAGGAAAATCGGATCGATGTTTTTTGTCTTATCCACTTCAAAAGGATTTTCGTGTGTGATTGCCGATGCCCCAAATGCAGCGGTCCATTCATCTCCCCCCATCACTACCATTCCGTAAATCATCATCGCATGCAGCAGGTTGACCTGAACGAGTTCCTCGCCTGCAGAAATTCCTCCTGCTGTCACGAAAACAGCTCCTACTTTATCTTTCAACGCTTTGTTCTCAAATGGCCATTTTCGGATAAAATCCAAAACTTCAGGTGCTGCATTGGCATTGTAAACCGGACTTCCTAATATGATGGCATCTGCCTGCAATAAATCCTCTTGGCTAGTTTGCTCTATGGATTTAAAGATCAGTTGAACCTCCTTGTTGCTTTCTACTCCCTTGGCAACAGCATTTGCCATCAAATGAGTAGCATTGGTTTTGCTGTAATAAGTAACCAGAACTTTTTTATTTTTTTGCGCTTGAACACCTGTTACAAACGATAAAAAAATACAAACGATAAATGCCTTCAAATTAGCCATATCCAAAATTGATATTTTTTTGAGTCAATCCGTAAACGAAATTCCACAATTTCCTTTCATGAAATCTCCCATAAAGGAAGAAGGCATACAGATCAACAAATACATCAGCAATTCCGGTTTCTGCTCAAGGCGTGAAGCGGATAAGCTGATAGAGCAGTTGCGTGTCACCATCAATGGCGAACCTGTGCTGCCCACTGCCCGTGTCTTGGAAGGGGATGAGGTAGCGATTGACGGTGAACGCATCAAAAACAAACAAAGGCCTATTTATATTGCACTGAACAAGCCGGTGGGGGTGACCTCCACTACCGATATGAGCGATAAGACCAATATCATTCGCTTCATGAACCATCCCAAAAGAATATTTCCGGTGGGAAGACTGGACAAGGATTCCGAGGGATTGATTTTGCTGACCAATGACGGCGACATTGTCAACAAGATCCTGCGTTCCAGCAACAACAACGAGAAGGAATACATCGTAACGGTTGACAAGGAACTCACCCAGGAAATGATCAAAGGCATGGCTGCCGGTGTCAGGATCCTGGGCGAAAGAACCAAGCCTTGTTTTGTTCGAATGGAAGGCTCGAGGCGTTTTCGCATCATCCTGAAACAGGGACTCAATCGTCAGATCAGGCGCATGTGTGAAGTTTTCGGATACAAAGTAAAAACCCTCAAGCGCATCCGCATCATGCACATAGAACTGGGTAACCTGGCCGTAGGGAAATGGCGTTATTTGACACCTGCAGAAATGGATCAGCTGGAGAAGCAGCTGAAGGATGCTTCCAATTGAAGGGTTATTTTAAAATCTGAACATAGCCAGCCATCTTCGGTCTTCCATTCTTGGGATCTATCACAAAATAATAAGTTCCGGCGGGTAGA
>RFVQ01000212.1 GCA_009922495.1 Chitinophagia bacterium | reverse complement strand
TTGAAAATGACTGGCAACATCGCCCCAGAATCCTTCGGGGTCTTCCACACTTCTCTTCCAGGCAGCTTCATAGCCTTCCAGGGAATGGATCTGATACGGGTAGCTCATATGGCTTGGTTTAAAGGATTGGTAAGTTAAAAAAATATCGGTTTGTGGGCCATTATTTTTATCTTGACAACGCAAACCAACCCCAACAACTGCATGCAATCAACAGCTGAAAAGAAACAGATCCGCAAGGTCATCTTTGCCTCTTCGGTGGGCACCCTGATCGAGTGGTACGACTTCTACATATTTGGAAGCCTTGCTCCCATCATTGCCGCTCAATTCTTTCCCAAGACCGATCCCACTGCAGCGCTGCTTTCCACGCTGGCCACCTTTGCGGCAGGTTTTATTGTGCGTCCTTTTGGTGCTTTGGTCTTTGGCCGGTTGGGGGATAAGGTCGGAAGAAAATACACCTTCCTCTTAACGCTGGTCCTGATGGGCGGTTCCACCTTTGCCATCGGACTCATACCGGGATATGAAAAGATTGGATTTCTTGCACCCATCCTGGTTTTGTTGTTGCGACTGATACAGGGCCTTGCCCTGGGCGGGGAATATGGCGGAGCTGCCACCTATGTGGCCGAACACTCCCCATCGGAACGAAGAGGTTTTTATACCAGCTGGATACAGACCACGGCCACACTGGGTTTGCTGCTATCATTGGGCATCATCCTCATCACCCGAAAAAGCCTCGATGCCGATGCTGCTGAATCCATCAAGGCCTTTGAATCCTGGGGTTGGAGAATACCTTTCTGGTTCTCATTGGTGCTCGTAGGCATGAGCATTTACATCCGCTTGAAAATGCACGAGTCGCCCCTCTTCAGCAAACTCAAAGCCGAAGGAAAAACATCTGTCAATCCCATCAAAGAAAGCCTCCTGAACAAAGGCAATCTCAAGATGGTCTTGCTGGCCTTGTTTGGAGCAACGATGGGACAGGGAGTGGTATGGTATACAGGACAATTCTATGCGCAGACCTTTTTGGAGAATGTTTGCAAGGTTGATTTTGAGCAATCCCGCACCATCCTGATCTGGGCCATCATCTTTGCAACGCCTTTGTTCATTGTATTCGGACAATTGAGCGACAGGATCGGAAGAAAATGGATCATCATGGCCGGTTTGTTGCTGGCAGTGGTATCTTATCGACCCATCTATCAGCAAATGCTGCAGATCACTTCGACAGAGAACCTTGTCAAAGATCCATCGACTGTGAGCATACAAAGAATGATCCAACCGGTAAAGGGCAAGGACTTCAGCTTGCAGACCACCACCACCTCACAGCCATATCCAAATGGGATCACCGAGAAGACGGTGCATGCGGATACGGTGTATGCCAATGGCAGTGAGATGCCGGTGAAGACTGATAAGGTATCCAAGGTATTGCCGGACAATACCTACTGGGCCATCGTGGCCTTGATCTTTGTGCAGATTGTATTGGTGACCATGGTATACGGACCGATTGCGGCCTTCCTCGTGGAGATTTTCCCCACCAAGATCCGCTATACATCGATGAGTTTGCCCTATCACCTGGGCAATGGCGTGTTCGGTGGCCTGACACCTTTTATTGCCGTCTTGTTGGGAACGATGTACACGGGTGACAAACTGGTGGGACTCTGGTATCCGATCGGTGTCAGCCTGGTCTGCCTGGTGATCGGTGTCATTTATTTATCAAACAGGATTGATCCTGATGTAAAAGATTAATCATGAATGCCATAAAAAAATACATGGGCCTGGTTTGGATGGCCCTCGCCATTGGGTCTTATTATATTTTGTTAAAAACAGCCATTGAGCAGATCAACAAGGTCGGGCACATGGATGCCATCATCCAATGGGGTATATTTGCGATCATCTTTCTTCCCATCGCGATCGGACTGTTTATATTCGGATGGCTGGCCTTTCAGGGGCTGTATGATCATCTGCCTGGGTCGAGTGGGGAAGTAGAGGATTAGCGAATACAATGTCGATCAAAGTAGAAAATATCCTCAAGCAATATGGGTCACAGAAGGCTGTTGACCTGATCAGTTTCGAAGTAGGCAAGGGCCAGATCGTTGGATTTTTAGGTCCGAATGGTGCCGGCAAATCCACCACCATGAAGATGATCACCGGCTATCTTCGTCCGGATCAGGGCTCCATTGAAGTTTGTGGCATCAAGGTGGAGGGAGAAGCTTTGGCTACCAAGCAAAAGATCGGATACCTGCCCGAGTTGAATCCTCTCTATACCGAGATGTATGTGCGGGAATACCTGGAAATGATGGCCGGGCTGCATGGGTTGAAAAAACCAAAAGACAGGATCGAAGCGGTGATACGGATGACCGGTCTTCTGCCTGAATCGCACAAGGAGATCGGACAATTATCGAAAGGCTATAAACAACGTGTGGGATTGGCAGCAGCCTTGCTGCACGACCCCGAGGTTTTGATACTGGACGAGCCGACCACCGGCCTGGACCCCAACCAGATCATCGAGATCAGGGAAGTGATCCGGGAATTGGGCAAGACCAAGACCATCCTCTTCTCTACACATATTCTTCAGGAGGTAGAAGCCCTGTGTGAGCGGGTTATCGTCATCAGCAAGGGAAGGATTGCAGCCGATGCCCGACTGGAGGATTTGTTGTCTCCCGCTTTGCCAGAAGACCCGAATGTTGTTTCTTTGCAACCGCAAGTGCGTCGCCTTGAAGACATCTTCAGGGAGTTGACCGGAAACTGATCGATTGCCATACCAACCCGCAACCATCACCTTAAAAACATTTGAACATGAGCCTCATTGCCAACATCCATGCCAGACAGATCCTTGACAGCCGCGGTAACCCAACGGTTGAAGTAGACGTAATCACAGAAAGCGGTTTTATCGGACGCGCTGCTGTTCCATCCGGTGCTTCTACCGGAAAGCACGAAGCAGTTGAACTGCGCGATGGCGACAAATCCGTTTACGTAGGCAAGGGTGTACTCAAGGCAGTTGAGAATGTAAACAATATCATTGCTTCCAAACTGGTGGGCATTCCCGCTACGGAGCAGGCCCTGATCGACAGAATGCTGATCGAACTCGACGGCACGCCCAACAAGGCCAGGCTCGGTGCCAACGCAACATTGGCGGTTTCCATGGCCGTAGCCAAGGCAGCTGCACAGGCCAGCAATTTGAATCTTTACCGTTACCTCGGTGGTGTAAATGCGGTTACCCTTCCCGTTCCTTTGATGAACATTTTGAACGGTGGTGCGCACGCTGACAACAAGATTGATTTTCAGGAATTCATGATCGTGCCTACCGGCGCTTCCTCTTTCAGTGAAGGGCTGCGTTGGGGTGTGGAAGTATTCCATCAGTTGAAGAG
>RFVQ01000211.1 GCA_009922495.1 Chitinophagia bacterium | reverse complement strand
GAAGAATGATAGGGGATTTTATCATGAAGGAGGCAGATGCACTGGGGAAAACCAATATAGCCAGATCGATAGGTATGGGTTCCTATGCACTCGATGCCCACAACGCCCAACGCTATGTAACCCCGGAAGGATATGTACAGAATGAAGGAGACATCGGAGTAAAGCCTGCCCGTCCCTATGGCATCGATTATGGAACGATCTTGCCAAAGCAAAGCGAGTGCAGCAATCTGCTGGTTCCGGTTGCTGTCTCAAGCTCTCATATCGCCTATGGTTCGATCAGGATGGAGCCTGTCTTCATGATCCTTGGGCAAAGTGCAGCGATCGCAGCAGCCATGTCGATTGACGCAAAGATTGCGCCACAGCAGTTGGCCTATACAGCGCTGGAAAAAGAATTGTTGAAAGCGGGACAGGTGCTGACAGCTCCCATAAACAGTAAAAAATAAGTGAAGCAGCGGAATCGAGTCTATGTAGGGTTTTTTGTTATCGCTCTTGTGCTGAACTTATCGGCACAACTTTTTGCACAGGGTTCCGGAACAATCAACGGACGGGTCATGGATGTTGCCGATACGGTTTCCAAAACCGGTTTGAAAGGAGCATCAGTCGAATTGCTGACCATGCCTGATTCGTCGAAATTCAAATCGGTTGTCACGGACGCCACCGGTGAAGATCAGCTTCTCAGGATTTGTTCCCATTGGCAAGGCTGTTGTGGTAACCGAATCACTTGCCAGCATCAACATGGGGGTAATGGGCATGCAACGTTTCGCCAATTTGCTGGAGAGCATCATCATCCGCAGTTCCACCATGGCCATCATGGGAGATACCACTGAGTTCAACGCAGCACAATTCAAAACCTTGCCCAATGCATCTACGGAAGACTTGTTGAAAAAAGTACCAGGATTGGAAGTGGACCGTGATGGTTCCATCAAAAACCAGGGTGAACCGGTAACCAGGATTTTGGTGGATGGCAAACCCTTCTATGGCAATGATCCCAAACTGGCTACGCGCAACCTGCCCGCAGACATCATCGAAAAGATACAGGTCATCGATGCGATGAGCGACCAGAGTCAGTTCAGTGGTTTTGATGATGGAAACCGAATCCGTACCATCAATATTATCACCAAAAAAGACCGAAAGAAAGGAGTCTTTGGCAAATCCAGTTTTGCATATGGTACCAACAATCGCACCGCCAATGCCATCAGTGCGAACCGCATCAATGGCGAAAGAAAAATCTCCTTCATCGCCCAATACAACAACATCAACAACCAGAATTTTTCGGTACAGGATTTTCTGGGCAACATGAATCCGGGAGACAAAGCGGCAACCGGCGGCACCAATGTCTATACCGGCAATGCCAATGGTATCTCCACCACACTCGGTGGGGGCCTCAACTATAATGAAGAGTTTAACAAGAAAACCAAAGTTGCTGCCAACGTCTTTTACAGTGATATTGATATCACCAACAACCGTGATCGTTACCGGGAAACCTTTGTGGTAAATGATTCTTCTTTTTTCAATACAGCCAAGATACTCTCCGGCAATACCAACAAGAACCTTCGGGGAGGATTTGAAGTGGATCACATGTTTGACAGTTCCCATACGCTGTTGATCAGGTCTGATTACAGCCGGCAGCTTTCTGATTATTATTCCGAAAGCCAGTCCTTTACCACCAAAGGTGTGCTGGCGCCCTTCAGTCAATTGAAATCGCTGAGCAATTCCGGAAACAATGGTTACAACTGGAACAGCAGTTTGCTTTACCGCCATCGATTCAACAAAAAGGGCCGGACCATGAGCATCAACCTATCGCATGGCATCAATACAAGCGATAGGGATGGACTCACCTTGAGTTATAACGATCGCTATGCAAGGGGAAAGGATACCCTCGACCAGACCAGCAATACCTATGTTGATGGAAAACGCTGGGGGGCTACTTTGTCTTACACAGAGCCCCTTTCCTCAAAGGATCAGTTGGAATTTTTTTATACCAAAAGCCAGAATGACAACGGATCCGATCAGGGAACCTACCGCCGTGATCGGCTCACCGGTTTGTACAGCATTTTGGTCAGCAGCCTTACCAACAATTTTGCCAATGACAATTTCTATGACAGGGGCGGGATGAATTACCGTCATCAGCTGAACCGCAACTGGAGTTTTGGGGGTGGATTGTATTTGCAGGAAGCAAGGTTGGTAAGCGACAATATCACCAAAGGGACCAGCATCAGTCGCCCCTTCATCAACTGGCTCCCCAATGCCAACCTGCAGTACCGAAAGGGCAAATCCACCTTCATGCGGATGAACTACCGAAGCTGGACACAACAACCCTATGTGACCCAGTTGCAGGATGTGGTCAACAACAGCAGCCTGCTCTATGTGAGGGCGGGTAATCCCGATCTCAAACAGGAATATTATAACAACCTGACGCTCTATTACAACAGGGTCATCACACACAACAATAGCAATCTCACGGTTAATGTTAATGCAACCAGCATCGCCAACCGCATTGCCAATACGGTTGTGTTCAATACCGGAAACAGTCCCATTAGCGTAGAAGGTTTTTCATTGATTCCCGGCGGGCAATACGCCAAGCCGCAGAACCTGGATGGGGCACATGATGTTTCGATCAGTGCCAATTACAGTCGCACCTTCAAGGATCCCAAAGCCAATCTTTCCTTCTATCTCTATGCCAGGGATATCCGGGAGGTCAACCTTTTCAATGATGTGAAGTTTTATACAGATCGTTATCTGACCGGTGGAACGATCAGGGCTACCTTGAACCTGGCAGATTATTTCGATCTGGTGCTTTCCAATTCAACAGGGCTCAACTTTACCCGTTATACCAACTCTACCCGGCAAAATGTGAATTTTTTCACGGAAAGGTTGTCTGTTGAACCCACCTTCACCACCAAGAGTGGATGGGTATTCTCCAACGACCTTGATTATATCATGAACCGCGGCAGTGCAGCCTCTTTTAACCAGAACATTCCGCTTTGGAACGCCGGCATTGCCAAGTTGTTTCTCAAGAACCGGACGGGCGAATTGCGCCTGACAGTCTTTGATATGCTCAAGGCCAACCGAAGTGTTGGCAGACAAGTGGAACTGAATTATGTAGAAGATGTGAGGACCGAAGTATTGACCCGTTATTTCCTGCTAAGCTTTACCTACCATTTGAGGAAGTTTGGTGGTCGTCAGCAACCAACAGAGCCATAAAGAATTGCCATTCCTTTTGTATATTCAAGGATCGGCAAAACCATCACATGAAACTTTACCGGATACAGGACCAGATCATCATCGAACATCAGCAAAAACTTTACAAAACCCATCAGCAGGATTGGGACGCGTTGGTCAATCAGCAAGATCTTCATGCCTAT
>RFVQ01000022.1 GCA_009922495.1 Chitinophagia bacterium | reverse complement strand
ACATATGAGTCAACAAAATTTCAGCAACCACGCCCGCTATCATCCATTGTATCATTACATCACTGCGCCATTGGTATTAGCGGGATTGATCGGCAGTATTGTTAATCTTACCCATTGCACACCTGAAACATGTTACAGCGCTTCTCTGCTGACACTCGTATTTTTCATTTTGTTGATCCTGGGTTGGCTTGTTAGGGGATATGCCCTCAAAGCACAGGACAGGGCCATTCGTGCCGAAGAAAACCTTCGCCATTTTATTCTCAGCGGTAAGCCATTAGATGCTCGGCTGAGAATGGGACAGATTGTTGCACTGCGTTTTGCATCGGATGATGAGTTTGTTGCCTTGGCAAAAAGGGCAGCAGAAGAAGGACTCAAATCAAAAGAGATCAAGCAAGCGATTCAACATTGGCGAGCCGACTATAATCGTATTTAATAAAGAACCGATTGCATGCCCCCACTTGGGAACCTGCAATCAGGAGTACAGGTGATCCAATCGACAACAGCGGATTAAATGGGGTTAGCCCGAAAGACAGGGGTGCAGTAAAATATTTTTTACTTGATTGTATAGCTGTATGCAATCTCTCCATTTTTTCTTTCAACTCTTTCTTCACCAGGTAGGTAGGTTCTGATATAATCGATCTTGCAATCTTTTGGTGAAACAGATACTTGTAAGTATCCTCTTCCTTCCATCAGCACTCCCTCTTTGTATCCATATGCTGAACCAGTGATCTTGTTGATGTTCCTGGCAGAAGGTTGGGGTACAGTCTGGTAGACAATGCCATCTTTTTCCTGTTTCCCAAAGAAATGATCATGACCATGGAAGAAGGCACTGACTTTGTTTTCAACCATCAATGAATGGATGGGTTTTCCCCATCCGGGTCTGTTATTGTCAAATCCCCAACTGCCATCCGTATTCTTTCCCCCCATTTCAAACAGATCAACAAATTCTGTCCCCCCTCTGCCTTCTTTGCCACTTCCTCCCACAATTTGGTGACTGAATACAAACTTGAATCTTGATCGGCTGGTTTCCAGTGTTTTTTTGAACCAATCATATTGGTCCTTCCCCAGGGTCCAGTTCCATTCTCCTCTGTTCTTGGTGTTACAATACGGATCGATCACCACAAACAAAGCATCTCCCCATTCCCATGCATAATAGTTTTCAGGATATCCAATGCCCTTTGTTTCTGTGTTGTTTCCGGAAAAAAATCCATCTGGGAAGGGATTGGGATAATACAATTTTCTGGTTTGTCTTGCCCAGATCGGTAGACTGTCTTGTCCGGGTTTTGCCTTCCATCCTGTTTCTCCTTCGTGATTGCCGATGGCGATGAAGAGGGGAACACTATGGGTCAGTTCATTGAAAAAGGACCGGAACAAAGTATTTCTTTTTGTAATCTCATCGCGGTTGATCAAAGGCAACTTGTCGTTCATGAAATTATCTCCAAGGTCGATCATAAAGTCAGGTTCTTTTTCAAGCATGTTTTTCAGCGTAAGCCGATAGGCTTCAGGTATGCTATTGCTGTCAAGATGCGGATCTGCTTCCACAGCAAAGCTGAAGCTTTCGCCCTTCTTGCGTTGTGTTTGAAAACGATGGGGAGTGCCGGAGGTGAATGGATCACTGCCTAAACCCTTCTTGTATTGAAGCCTGTAGTAATAACGGGTATCTGCTGACAGTCCATGGATGGTGATCGTTTCTGGCTTGTTTGCCTTTAGGTTTAATATGCTGGTTTTGTCCGAATAGCTTTCTTTTGTTTTTCCGTATTCAATATATACCGGGACATCTGTACCTGAAAGCAAGTTCAGGGTGATCGATCTGTCAGTGGGTCTGCCCAGCAAAATATTGGGTTCCTGGGCCATAGTACTGGCGCAAAGAATGATCAGGATCATGAGTAAAAGGGACCTTGTCATGTTGTGGATGATTTACCGGTAATATATTGACCCCAACTTTCTGTCATGGTTTAAATATATCCATCCATGTTTAAACCAGATGCCATTAAAATTGTCCAATAGTGGGGGGGAAGAATCACTGGACACTCAAATTTGCCATATGAAGAATATATTTTTTAGCTTCAGCATTGCATTTATCTTCTCTATGATCCTTTTGATGAAAGGAATGGCCCATCCCGGGGGCCATTATTCAGAGAGCGACAAAAGCTATCTTAACACTTGGTCCCTCCAAAATGGTGAGACGTTCAAAGGCAACTTTAGCCGAGCCGATGAGCAGAACCTTTATCTCGAAAATGAAAGCGGTGTTTTTTCAGTGCCGATGCGTTCCTTGACGGAGCAGGATCGAAACCTCGCACTCTTCAAGATGGCTCGCTTGGAGAAACTCAACCAATCTTTGTCGATAGAGCCTGAACAAAAGGCAGGCTTCCATCAAAATTGGTTATTGGTGGGAATGGTGTCCCTGATCATGCTCTTGTTGCTGGCGCCGCAGAAAAGGAAGGTGCTTTTTTTGTTTGGAGGACTGGTTTTTGTTTATGCCTGCAGCAAGGCTGTTGGTTCGACGCCTAGTGCTCCTTCCATCACAGTCATTCCAAAGACCCGAACAACATTTTTGGATTCTGCTTTCAATGATTTCAAACCAGCCATCTCCACGCGATCCGATAATCAGTATTATTATGTTGCTTCATCCGGTATTCCTGCTCATGATAAGATGATCGGTATCACGAGTTGGCAGCAACAGGTACCCATTCCACAAGCCTATGAAGGAAGCAACAGCTGGAGCATCCCGCTTCAACCCGAGTATGCAACGGTTCCGCTAAGCACCAAAACCAATCTCATGAAGGGAGCTGTAGCGATTGCTGTGAATGGTATCCCTATTTTCAATGCCCTGAACAACAGAGGAGAAGACTCCTATATAATCGGCGAGCTCGACAAATGGGGCGGTCATTGCGGACGTGCAGATGACTATCACTATCATGCTGCACCCATGCACCTCTCAGGAAGCAACAATACTCTACCGATTGCTTTTGGGTTGGATGGTTTTGCTGTTTATGGATTGAAGGAGCCTGATGGTTCCGTGATGGCTACTTTGGATACTTGCCATGGTCATGTATTGAACAACGGCGTTTATCATTATCATGGCACAACCAATTATCCTTATGTGATAGGAGCCATGAGAGGCAAGGTGAATCTTGATCCGGCAACGCCTGCCCCTGAAAACCAAATTCTTCCTCAGGCTTTTGCCAAGCCGGCTCGTCCTGCACTCACACCATTGAAGGATGCGGTGATCACCGACTTCAAGGCTGTTGGCAGCAATGGATTTTCCCTGACATATAAGATTGGAGTGAAGAATGGGTATGTCAATTATAGCTGGGATGGCAACAACCGATTCACGTATACGCTCATTGATACGGCAGGTCGTTCTACCACGAATTCGTATCAACGATAATAAATTAATATTCAATCATATGATGGTGAGGCTCTATTTCTTTTCCAGTCTGATTTTGTTATCGTCGATTGCTGGATTCTCCCAACAGAAAAATAAGCCCGGTGGTCAGGATCAACAGCGCAAGGGGCAGATGCAAAAGCAACAAGGAGGCAAACGCATGGGCGATGTTGCGATCCCCAATGCCAACTTGGTGATGGGTTCGCCAACAGATAAATCCATTCTCGCCAGTGTGGTATTGGAAAAAGGAAGTCAGGCTTTCATTGAATATTCAAAAAAACCAGGATCGTTTACTTCAAAAACTGAAACCATCCTTTCAGAAGAGGATGAGCCTACAGAAATTTTGATCCAAGACCTAGAGCCCAATACTACCTATCATTACAGGCTGGTCTATAAGCTTCCGAATACAAATGAGTTCGTTCGCACAAATGAATCCTGGTTTTCAACGCAGAAAAAATCAGGAACAGTTTTTTCATTTGGAGTGCAGGGGGATTCACATCCGGAGCGGTTGGGGAAAATGTTCAGTCCTGATCTCTACAAACAAACGCTCGACAGTGTTTCCTTTCGCAAACCTGACTTTTATTTCATGATGGGAGATGATTTTAACATCGATCGTTTCATTGGAGATCCACAAGCCAATCGAAGTTCAATTGAAGCGACCTATCAGGTGCAAAGAAAGTTTTTAGGTAACATGGGATCGAATCCCCCGCTTTTTCTGGTCAATGGCAATCACGAACAAACGGCCAGGTATCTGTTGAATGGAACACCCAATAGCGCTCCGGTGATTGCGGCCAATGCCAGAAAAAAATATTTTCCTCTTCCCGATCCGCAGGGATTTTATTCGGGAGATCAGGATACCGTTTCCCATGTAGGCATATTGAAAGACTATTATGCTTTTGAATGGGGCAATGCCTTGTTTGTGGTGATCGATCCGTATTGGCATTCGGAGGTACCCGTCGACAATCAGCCACTGGCACAAGAGAAGCAGGGGAAAAAAGACCAATGGAAGATTACCATTGGAAATGAGCAATACCAGTGGTTGAAAAAAACACTGGAGAACAGCAAGGCGAAATTCAAATTTGTATTTGCACATCATGTCATGGGCACAGGAAGAGGAGGTGTAGAAAGAGCTCCTTATTTTGAGTGGGGCGGGAAGTCTCCCAACGGATCGAATATGTTCAAACAAAATCGTCCCGACTGGGAATTGCCCATTCACCAATTGATGGTGAAGAACAAAGTCAGCATATTTTTCCAGGGGCATGATCATCTCTATGCAAAACAAGAGCTGGATGGCGTGATCTATCAGTCGGTTCCCAATCCCGCCGATGATACCCATACTGCTTTCAACAAGGAAGCTTATCTCAGCGGAAAGATTTTGCCCAATTCAGGATTCTTGCATGTTACGGTGGGTGCTAGGGAAGTGAAGGTAGACTATGTTCGTTCCTATCTACCGCTATCTCCCGCTTCACCGGAGATAAGAGAAAACTATTCCTATGTGATCAAATGATCCATGCTTGTTATCTTGCAGCCATGAAAAAATCATGGGGATTCCTTTTGATATGTACTGTATGGGTACAGTTTGCGGCAGCTCAATCTGCAGAAGATGATGTCAAAAAAGTAGTCAATCAACTTTTCGAAGGCATGCGCAATGCTGATTCTGTCGCGGTCTTATCGGTTTTTGCCCCCAATGCGATCATGCAGACCATTGCCTTAAACAAAGAAGGGAAAACGATTGTTGGTCAGAGCCAAGTCAGCGGTTTTGCTTCCTTTGTCGGAAAACAGAAAAAAGGGGCTGCTGATGAGCAGATCGTTTTTGAAAGCATCCGGATCGATGGAGATCTTGCGACGGCTTGGACGCCCTATCGCTTTGTCTACAATGGTACTTTCAGTCACTGTGGTGTAAACTCATTCACGCTGGTAAGAATGAATGGGGAATGGAAGATCAATTATTTGATTGATACCAGGCGAAAAGAAGGATGCAAGTAAGAAGTTATCTATTTATTTCTTTTTGTACCGACAGTCTTCCGGCTTTGATTTCACATAATAACTTTTGTAGTTGATGGCCTTGGGATCCATGCAACCTTCAAGATTGAGGATCTCAATATTTTTGAATTCTACAGGATGGCTTTCGCTTTGTAAAGAAATTGTTCCTCGCTCGAGCAACTGCCCGGATTGGCCAAAAACAAGGTCCTGTCCACTCACATTGCCACCACCCACTTGTGGTTTATTATAGGATAACACTTCCATGCCATTGGCAAAATGACGAATGAGTGAATCTCCCAAGACCAGCACTTCTGCTTTAACCCACTGATCACCATGATAGGTTTCTGATTTGGAGTTGATACAATGCGGTGTAAACAGTTTCCCATTCATTTCTACATGCGTACCGGGCGTGCATAGATTGCAAGTGGTTCTTTTGTTCTTGCCATCACCTCCCAACAACTGAACTTCGATTGACACAGGAAAATCCTGCTTCAATCCCATCGACTCCGGTGTTTGTCCGTGAACCATGATGCCACTGTTCCGGATTGCCCATCCGGGTCCCTCTTTGGCCTGATCTCCCACAAACCGGTATTCCAAACGAATCCTGTAATAGCCATAAGGCTTGTAGTAAAACAGGTGTCCGAAACGCTCATCGAATTTTTCGTAGGCATCATACCGCACAACCAGCTTGCCATCTTCTACCCTAAAGGTGTTGCCAAAATTTTCACCTGCCGGATGGTTCCTGATCTTAGGTTTCCATTTGCTCAGGTCTTTTCCATTGAACATGGATTCCCATTCTTCATTGTTGGCTTGTGCAGATGCAGAAACGAAAAAAGAAAGGAAAATAATGATATTCAATAAGCGTTGTATCATTTCTTTGTTTTGGATGTGAGCATTGAAATTAATGGATTCAAAAGAAAAAAAATTATCGGGACTGAAAACATATTACCCGAATTGAGCTACAAGACCGTGTAAAATTTTTCCATTGGATAAAAATAAAGTACATTTAATGACAATTGAATCTAATGAAACGCTTGCACGCATTGGTTTTTGTTGTTTTTGTATTGCAAATCAATGCATTAGCACAAAAGCCTACAATAACCCGTTTTGAACCCCAAACAGGAACAACCGGCACCAAGGTTTATATCTATGGCAGAAATTTGCTTACCACGAAAAGTGTTTATTTCAAGAATATTCCCGCGGCAAGATTTGAAGTAATCAATGATACGACTGTATTGGCAGTTGTTGGAGAAGGTGCTACCGGAATGGTTTCCATTGGCAATGGATTTGGGGAAGCAGCATTGGGGGAATTTATTTTTCAGACTCCTAATGTGACGAATATGATCTGTACAGAGCTTGCATCGATTGCTCCCAAGATCCTGGGTTATGCCGAACCGGTGAATCATTGTTTTCGTGACAGTGTGATCAAAGTATATGCATCTGCAACATTCAAGAGCTATCGCTGGAGTACCGGAGATACAACACCTTTTATTTATGTAAGAGAGTCGAAGAAAATATCGCTCACCGTTGGAAATGCTGCATTGGGATGTTTCAGCAAGACCTCTGCCACGATCAACTTTATCAAAAACACAGATCCTGTTCCCGTACTGACATACAAGGATACTGTGCTGACCAGTTCCGAAGCAAGATTGTACCGCTGGTATTTCAACGGCGAATTGTTGAAAGAGCGTACCAGGAGTATCAAGGCATTGAAGATCGGAACATATCGTGTTGAAACCAGTTCCAATGAACTTTGCTGGACACCCTCAGCAGAATTCAAGGTCACGATCGGCAGTCTGATTCCGGAACAAGAAGAACTCGCAATAAAAATCTATCCCAATCCTTCCAATGGTGAATTCAAAGTGGGCATTGTTGTTCCCAAGGAGCAGAAACTTGTCATCAATATCAAAATCAGAGATGCACAAGGTAACGTAGTCTATGAATCGGCGCAGCTTACCATGGTTGGACGTGAGATCATCATCCCGCATCGCTTCATGCAGAAAGGAATTTATAGTTTAAGTGTTACGGTGAATGGCAAAACACGTTCCAAAGTTTTGTATATTCAGTAGACAAAAATCACATTTATGTTGAGGCATCTGCAGGTGTCTTTTCTCTGGTTGGTATGGATGATGCTTTTTTCATGCAAACAACGCCAGGCTTCCATTCCTGAAGGTTTTCAAATTGAAAAGGGATTTCTTCTGACCAAAGTCGCATCCGAACCGATCGTTATTGATCCGGTAGATCTTGAGTTTGATGAACACGGAAGGACCTTTGTGATGGAGATGCCAGGATATCCCATGGAGGACAAGGAAAGCCGCATCAAGATTTTGTACGATAATAATGGCGATGGACTCTACGATAGCAGTTCTGTTTATGCAGAAAATCTGCGCATGGCCAATTCCATGATGCCATACAAAAAAGGAATGCTGGTGGCAGCACCACCTTACCTGCTTTACCTGAAAGATACCAATGCCGACAACAAGGTGGATGGAGTGGATACAATCATGGGAGGATTTTCAACGGGAAACCTGCAGCATAATTACAATGGTCTGGTTTATGGATTGGACAACTGGATCTATGCTGCCAATGGAGGTAATTCCGGCAAGCCTTACTGGTGGGGAGATACCAGTTCAGTATTGGACATGCGGGGACAAGATTTTCGGTTTCAGTTGGAGACCAAAAAAATGGAAAGGTTGGGTGAATCCTCTGGTGGGTACGGTTTGGGAATGGATCCTTATGGGCGTTTCTATGAAACCCATAATCTCGAACATGTCTCGCATCTTGTTTTTCCGGATCGGTATATCCGGGACTTGCCCCTCCTGAAATCGCATTCGCTCTCCAATATTTCAGATCATGAAGAGAATGGTACTTCCCGCATCTATCCGATCGGTCAGCAGGAAACCAGGGTCAACCATCCCGAACAGTCAGGTTATTTTTCTGGCTCCTGTGGGATTCTTCACTATGGTGGTGGAGCTTTTGGAAAACAATATGATCAAACAGTATGGGTGGCAGATGTTGTATTGAACCTGATCCATGTTGACAAGATCAAGTCCAATGGTGCCTCTTTCACCGCCTCCCGGATGACTGAGAGAAAAGAGTTCATGGCGAGTAACGACAGGTCCTTCCGCCCTGTAAACATGAGTGTAGGGCCCGATGGTTCTATCTATGTAATTGACATGCATCGAAAAGTTATCGAACATCCTGAATGGATACCCGATGAAATCGAAGACAGCCTTGACCTTGATGCGGGAAAAACGGAGGGAAGAATATACCGCATCCATAAAAATGTAGCTGCTTCTGGTCTGGATCTTACCCTGTTTCAAACTCATGAAGGATTGGTAAAGGCATTGGGGCATCCCAACCAGTGGGTGCGCATGACGGCGCATCGGGTGTTGATGGGAAAACCCCTGGATGAGAAAGCTATTGGTTTGCTGGAGCATGCGTTCAACAGTAACAACAATTTTTCTCGTTTGCATGCGATGTGGGTACTCGCGGCCCAACAAAAGTTGACCAAGGCAATGCTCCTTCAATCTTTGGATGATAAAGATGCGGGCATCAGAGAGAATGCTTTGAAAATCGCAGAAGCACAATCAACCGATCCGAAAATTTGGCAAGGCATTATTAAGCTCTTGCAGGACAAGCATGATCGCGTTCGCATGCAAGCCTCGCTTTCCCTTTCCACTTATTCCGGCGAACTTTCATCAGAGACAAAAGCAGCCCTGTTATCCGCTTTCACCCATGCGTCACAACAGAAAATGGACGACTGGCAAGTGGCTGCATTGTCCTTGGCTTCTCATCGGCTCTATGATGACTTTTTTGTTTACCTTCTTCAACACAACAAAAATGCTGATGCAAGACTTTTGTCATCACTTGTCCGAATGACCCATGATGAATCGGCATGGGTCAAGATGATCCATGCTTTGTCGGCCAGCTCCATTCCGAAAGCTTCAACCAGAGCCGTACTCCAACAGGTGCAGCAGTTGGATTTGAAACCATGCAAGACAGATCTGAACAAAGTACTAAGCTTGTTAGAAGAAAATGCAGACCCATCCATGCTTTCATCCTTATCGGTCATCAGACAAAAAATCGGACTTCCCCCTTCTGCCCGGTTCATGACCTTGAGCAAGGAAGCCATGGCCATCGTTTTGGATAACAGAAAGCCAGACAGCATCAGGGTAGAAAACATGGCTTTGGTCACTAGAGTACCTTACCCAGAGAAAAAAGAGTTGCTATTCCAATGCCTGCAAAATTCACAGCCACTGCAGCTGCAGGAACAAGCCTTGCGACAACTGTCTGAGGAGCGTGATCCACAGATTGGTCAACGCATCGTTGCCATGTGGAAACAACTCGGTCCACAAACAAGAAGATATGCCAGTGATCTGTTGTTGTACATCGAGATTCACCATGATGCCTTGTTGACCGGACTGGAGAAAGGAATTATCAATATCGGTGAAATGAATTTTGACCTGGAGAGAAGAAGGACTCTCTTGTGGTGGACTGATAATGAAACCATAAAAAAGCGCGCCGCTAAACTCTTTTCCGATGCAGGCGTTGTCAACCGTCAAGAGGCGATTGTCAAGATGAAACCTGCCCTTTCCATGAATGGAGATGCCAATCAGGGTGCCTTGGTCTTTGCCAATATTTGTGCCAATTGCCATGTCTATGGCAACCAGGGGAAATCAGTTGGACCCACTCTGACAGAGATCAATCGCAAAAGCAAGGAAGCTATCCTGCACGAGATACTCGATCCCAATTCTGCAGTGGATACGCGCTATGTTAGCCATCGTTTGGAAACCCGATCTGGAGACATACACATTGGTATTGTTGCTGTTGAGAATGATCGAATGGTGACCATCAAGAAAATGGGAGGCTCAGAGGTTACGATTCCGCGTGCTGATATCAAACAACTCAGCTCTTTGGGTACTTCGTTGATGATGGAGGGACTGGAAGGCAGCCTGACCCATCAGCAAATGGCCAATCTGTTGGCGTACTTGCAGAAAGGCGTAAACTGAGTTATTGCTTCAACTGACTCGTGAATGTGCTCTCAAAGATTTTATCGGCATTTCCCGCTTCAAAACCATCTCGAAAATGTTCTCTCTTCAATTCGTTTTTGTGGAGATGTGTGAATGCAGGCAATACTCCCCGTTCTGCAAATTCAACATAGCTGCCCGCAATCGGCAAACGCATCCCATTGGCAAAGGGTGCTTCGATCACTTGTGCGACCGTTGAACTTTGGCGCAGCAGTCCATCAGGACTTATCTTGATCTTACCCCCGGAATTGTTGAGTTTGATGCCGATGCTTTCCAGAAAAGCATTGAATTGCTCACAAGTATTGTATCCCTCCTTTAGGTGATGCAAACTGATTGTATAATGATTGAGATAGTAGCGGTTGTAAATTACCCAGGCTGCATATTCTGATTCGGACAATAATCTTTGGTAGTCTGCTACTGAGGGCAAGCGCCACAATCCCTTGTGTAGAAATGCACCTACTGCCTGTGCATCATTCAAATCCAAATCATCCACCGGATCGGATTTCACCTCATCCGTATAAGATAGAATGATCTGCTGTGCTTCTTCACTCAGTTCATTCACCCTTAATTCACTGATGAAAATTCTGGGAAAATGTTCTTCAGGAGGGGCATACCAATAGGCGTCCAATTTTTTTGCCGCGAAATTCAAGTGCTCTTTTTTGCTGTAGCCATAATGGAGGAAGATCTTTTCCAAAGATTGCAACCCTAGTTGAGGCACACCAAGTGTACGAAAGGCAATATGATCGTTTTGAATATCCTCCTTATTCCCTATGATGCCATTGTTGATCATGGCATTGACGATCTTCATCACATCCGGAACCCTCTCGCTGTATCGTTGCATGAGCAGGTCCATGATGATATGCAATCCGGCTATCTTATCCATTGTGTAAAATTAGGCAAACAGAAGACGATTTTTCTAATACCAATATCCAAAAATGATGTTCATCTCATCTTCACTGGTGAGTCCAAAACCCACTGTTTTTGATGTATTGTTGGCATAGGTCACTTCCGATGTAAGCCCTTCACCTGGTTGCAATACAATCGGGGTGGAGAAAGATTTCAACAATGGATGTTCCCAGTCGGTATTCGTGTAAACAATCTCACCATTTCTTGGACCCCCTGCGATCTTGATGACAAATTTTTGTCCCAGTTTATGGAAGTGGGAAGTCAGCATCACCACCCTGGTGAGGGTGTTGAAGGTGAATGTCTTGGTAAAGGTCTTGGATTGTCCGGCTGGTATTTGGATATCAAGATTGTTTAGGTCCAGTGTTTTGGCTATGAACTGAACACTGCTTTCGGGAATGGTGTGAAAGTTTACATAGTTTTCTCCCTGCAGCGTGTAACTCGTTTTATTGAAATAATGTGCATTCAGGTCCAGTGGTGTCGCTGGATCGATCTTCATGGCTACCCCTGTTGGGAGTGTAAAATCACTGTTGACATCTGTTCCGCCACCAAAAAAAACATGATTTTGCATGGTTGCAGATGTGAAGAGATTGAGGCTACCATCCGGGTTTCTGAGATCGCGGATCTGATCGGCCTGGGGCAGCAAGGAGCTGTTTCGATAACTGTATACCACCAGGTGATGGCTGTTGGATCGTCCTTTCATTTCCAGCCGGTTCACGTAAACGGGAGTGGTGTTAGGCGTGTTTCGCCTGATGAAGATTTCCCTTTCAAAATTCTTGGGAATGCTGAACAGGTCGATCTTCAATTGGAATCCCTGTGCAGGTGCTGGAAGGGGTGTGATATCTTCCTGACAGGCTGTACTGTCTTTCAAAACAGAAAGGTTCACCGTTTCGCCGGTTGCACTTGCGCCAGCATTGATCCATTGTCGGATGAGCTCAACCTGGCCTTTTGTCAAATAGCTTCCCAGTGGCATTCTGCCGCCATAATTGGCTGTGCTGCTGTGGTGGGTGGAGGAACAATTGATCTTGTGATAAAGGAAACTGTTGTCGGCATCATATGGTTTCACCAGTTGAAGTTTCTGGCTGGCGGCAGCAGTATTCTTTGCAGTCTTGCCAACAAGATTGGAGTAGGCCAATCCCTTCGACAGAACCAATCCATGCTGGCCATAGCTGGCATCGGTGGTGGAGGAGTGGCATCCGGAAACGGCACAGGAGGTGGTCAGGATCTGGTCCTGGATCACATCAAATGTTGCTTTAGTACCGGCATCCGATGTACCGTTTTTCTCACAGGAGGCCAACAGGGTGAGGGCAACAAAAATGATGGCGAAAAAGCTCAACCGATATGTTGCTGAAATGATTTTCATATGCTATTGCCAATATACACAAAAAACATGCCTGGTCATTCCTTTGTGTGAAGTCTTACCTTTGTTTTCATGATATTTCCTGTCAAGGTTCCCTATCTGATCACTCCCGATATCAGCAAATACCAGGGCGAGCCTTTCAACAAAAGGCCTGATCCAACCTATTTGATGCAAAAAAAATTTGAATTGGACCGTTTCGGTAATCAGGTTCTTTCGGTTCTGCCTTCCGCAATGGAAAGCATCAAAATTGTTTGTCAATACCTGGGAAAGGAAGGGATCGATCTACAAGAATTGGCCTTGCAGTTCGAAGAAGACATTGCCATTTTAAGGGGAGGGGTATTGGAAGCGATCTGCTTTTGTTTTCCCAGTGGCTTCATCCCGGCTGAAAAAATTGGCATGAACTTTTTTGACATGCATCTTCCCGTTGCAGATGGACAAAGATTGCGGTCGGCGAGCGATAAAGTAACCGCCCTGATTTCCAAGGAGGGAAATATGTTCAGGCGATATGTGTGGACGGTCACGGCATTAGAAGGGCTGAGTCAGCATCCATCATTGGTTCGGCCTGAGCCAAAGTCCATTGCTGATTTGTATTTCAGGACCGAAACACAGACCACGATTGGATTACCCGATGAAAGGTGTTTGTTTTTTGTAAAAGTAGAGATGCACCCATTGGATCGGATATGGGAAGAAAAAGAGAAAAGGGAAATGTTGCTGGCCAGCATCCACTCAATGACAGAGGCTACACTGACCTATAAGAATCTTCACCAGATCAAACGCCTTTTGAACGGCTGATCTATTTTACCCGCAGCACCAATGCGTAAATAACAGCATCTATGATCAACAGCCTATTGGCTGTATCCACTGCATTCCAGTCGGCACTCTGCCACATCGAGAACCATTCCGCCCCCACAACAGAGAAGGAAATAAACCAAAGCAAAATCCCCAATGCAAGTGCTATATAGGCTGGTTTTTTTTGTTCCGCAAATGTTTCTGTATTCGATGAAAGATGTTTAAAGAAACGGTAAGCGGCCATCAAGCCAAAGACTGCGATAAGGGATTCCAGGAAGATGATGCATGCATAAAAAAGATGGTGTACCCAGGGCAGGCTGATGGCACGGTAGCCAACAGTGCTGTTCGGGAAGATTGTATCCATGGAAAGTACATGCTTAACAAATTCAAAATTGGTTCCATAGTCTGTCAGGTTTCCAAAGGCAACCAAAAGATGAAGAAGTCCCCAGCCAAACATTAGCAGGAACAAAGGCAATCTGGCATAGGCAACATCGTTTTTTGCAAGCATGTTTATTTTTTTATTCTTTCGATGATCAGATTTTTGAGTCCGTTGATTTCTTTTGTTCTTCTCATCTCCACAACCCTATCACCATAGACCCACATGCTGTAGAGAATGTCTTTTTGCTTGAGCAATTCTTCCGGTATATCTGAATCACTGCCCTTTTTGGTAGTTATCTTGATGACTCCGTTCGCACCCCTCACTCCATAGAGAGAAGTGGAGGCCACATCCTTTAAAACTTCAATGGATTGGATGTCGTTCGGATTGATAAGGTTGATGTTCGCAATGGGAACTCCATCCAGCAAATAGAGCGGAGTGGTACCTGAAAAAATGGAATTGACACCCCGGATATTGATGCGGCCTACACCACCCGGTGAATTGTCGCTGCTCACATTGACACCAGCTGCCTGACCGGCAATCCGCTGGTTGATTCCCGCTGCTGTATTCACATTTTTCAATTGTTTGCCATCGATGTTTGCATTGCCCCCTTCGTTCTTCATTTTCTTTTCGAAAGGATCTTTTTCTTTTTTTACCAGGAATTGAAAGACCAAACCCGGGCTACCATCCCCTATGTTTTGCTTGTTGATCTTCAGTTCACCAATCGAAGAAAAGGGGAGAATGGTGGTGTCACGGAAAGGCAAACCTGTCATGATGTTTTTCTCTTCCTCAAAAAATACAAACAAGGTATCCTTCTCAATCTTGAATTTTCTCGTGGATCGGTTTACAATAAATTTTCCATCACCACCGATGATCCCGGGAAGTGTTGCATCCTGAAAATATTTATCCAACAACCGAACCAGCTCTCTTTCATTGGAGCGAAGGTCTGCCTGTGCAAATGCAGCAACCATGAATAAAAATGAAAAGGCAAATGTGCTCAATGACTTCATGGCGAAAATCCTGTTTTACAAATCTATTCTTTTTTCAGTCCTCTGCCTATCGGTTGAAGAGCGCTTTTCCGATTTCTTGGATGGCCTCTTCACTATAGGCTTCCTCTTCCAGGATGCCATCATTGTAGCTGAACCATTGTTCTTGATCCGGATCATAGTATTCCCCACTGTCTTTGCCCAAAAACAACTTGTAATTCATTTTAGGATGACCGGCAAATACATAACCCGGATAATACCAGTCATAGTTTTCTCTTTTGAGATGATCAATTGTCAATAGCATCAGGTATTTGCCCAAACTGTTTTTGGCATAGGCAGGATCATAGCAATGGAGCTGCGATGAGGCAGCTCGCTCCCCTTTGTCAAAGACGCCCAATGCGATCAATTGTTGCTGATCATAAATTCTCAATATCCAGCTGTTGAAAACCAGTTTTTTTTCTTTTGAACCCCACAAGGCATCTTCCAGGTTGTCATAGGTGTCAAAATCAATGTGGTTGCGGTAAGTCCTGAACAACCAGGCATCTTCTTCGCTGAGTTCATCCAGGGGACTGAACTGGTAAGTGAATTTCCCATTTCGCCTTCTAAGTTTTAGATGAGAATCTCTCGCGTCAATATACTGGATGGCAAAACGCATCCACCAGACCCTTCGGAGACCACTGAACTCCATCGCATCGTTGAAATCAAAAAGATGGGTGCACGTGAACAGATGCTGCCGCATCCTGTACCAGCCGAGCGACAAATACATGTCGAATTCCCTTGGCAAAAGGGAGGCAGGATATTCGGTACGGTGGTAAATGTTCATGAAAAGTAAATATACCAAGCCCTCCGATTTTTTTTAGCTTGTGTTAACTTGCCTTCTCAATCCATAACATGAAATCTTCCACAATACAGTTGGTTTTTGCTTTTTTGTTCTTTTTGGTTTTCTCCGCTCAATCACAGCAAGCAAAGAAAGCTGTGTTCATCATTGCGGATGGTATCCCTGCAGACGTATTGGAAAAGCATCCTGCACCGGTGATGAAATCCATTGCTAGAATCGGTACCTATACTAGAGCCTATGTTGGAGGAGATAAAAATGGGTACTCAGTTTCCCCAACCATATCCGCTGTTGGCTACAACAGCCTGCTCACCGGAACCTGGGCCAACAAGCACAATGTATGGGGCAATGACATTGAGCAACCCAATTACAGCTATCCCACCATTTTCAGCTTGTTCAAAAAACGCTATCCTTCAAAGACCATCGGTATCTTTTCTACCTGGACCGACAACCGAACCAAATTGGTGGGGGATGGATTGGCCGCAACAGGAAATATCAGGTTTGATTTCATTTCAGATGGGCATGAACTGGATACCATCCGCTATCCCCATGACAAGCAAGCAGCTTATATCAGCAAGATCGATGATCAGGTTGCTGCTGATGCAGCTACTACCATCCGGGAAAAGGGAGTTGACCTCTCTTGGGTTTATCTGGAGTATACGGATGACATGGGTCATCGCTATGGCGACAGCCCCGAGCAAAACAATGCCATCAGCAAACTTGACCAACAGATCGAACAAATCTGGAAGGCGGTACAATACCGACAAACAAAATTCAGCGAGGATTGGATGATCGTCATCACCACTGATCATGGTCGGGACAATATGAGCGGCAAAGACCATGGTGGGCAATCCGATCGCGAACGGAATACCTGGATCATCAGCAACAAAAAGCTTGACAATGCGCATGTAAAAGCTGACAAACCTGCTGTTGTAGACATAGCACCTACCCTTGCCAGGCATTTGACTGTATCCGATGATGAAGCTGAAAAAGAATGGGATGGTATTTCGATGACAGGAAAGGTATCGGTCTCCCATGTTCAGGCTGTATTGGAGAATGGCCAGCTTCGGATCCAATGGAAGCCCTTGTTACCCGAAGGCAAGGTGAAAATCTTGGTGGCGGCCTGTCAAGATCCTTATCAAGAAACCAATACACCCTACCTGCAGATCGGGGAGACGGATAACGCCAGAGCTATTTTCAGCAAGCCATACGGTATGAAGGCAAAGTGGTTGAAAGTATTGGTCCAAGGGAAATACAACCATGCCAATGCATGGGTGAAGACCACCGGGCAGGATCCTTTGACCACGATAGCCTTTGGATCTTGTGACGACCAATACAGGTCTGCGAAAATGTGGAAAGAGATCAATGATCAATCTCCACAATTGTGGATCTGGGGCGGCGATAATATATATGGTGATTCTTACAGCATGGATACCCTTCGTTACAAATACCGGCTGCAACTCGCGCAGCCCGGGTATCAGCAATTGAAGCAAACTGCCTGGATCACCGGTACCTATGATGATCACGATTATGGGGTGAATGACGGAGGAAAGGAATACAAGTTTAGGCAGGAGAGTAGGAACATCCTGTTTGACTTTTTGGGTTTTCCGAAAAATGACCCAGATCGTTTTCATGAAGGCGCCTATAACAGCCAGGTATATGGTCCTGCAGGGAAACAAGTTAAAGTGATAAACCTCGACACGCGGTATTTTAGGGATACGTTGGAGCGAGAGATGTATACATTGCCAAATGGGCAGCAAGAATCCCGCTACAAGCGAGTGGGAGGAAGGGATATATTGGGAGAGGCACAATGGAAATGGTTGGAAAACCAATTGACAAATTCAACTGCTGCCATCCATATCATCAATTCCAGCATTCAGGTAATCGCCAGCGATCATCGATTTGAGAAATGGGCCAACTTCCCGGATGCACAGAAAAGATTGTATGACCTGATCGCTAAAACAAAACCCAAAGGCGTGCTCATCATCAGCGGCGACAGGCACTGTGCGGAATATTCAACAATCGAGTTGCCTGGCCTTGGTTATCCTTTGTATGATTTTACTTCTAGTGGGCTCACCCATAGCTGGCCTGCTTATCGGGAGGAATTGAATACCCATCGGGTGGGGTCCTTGATAGCCGAAAGAAATTTTGGATTGATCAGGATTCAATGGGATAAACCCCAACCGCAACTGCATCTACAGGTAATAGGGGCAGGCGGCAAGCCATTGTCGGAAAGGACAATCGCTTATTAAGCAGTCCTTCAAAAATATGCTTACATTGGTGGAAGCAAAACTTTTGCCATGAGAACGATTATTCTTTTGTTCAGCCTTTTTCTTCTCCATGCCTGTGTCGTTAAAGGCCCCAAGCATGTATCCAGCATCGGAAAAATTGAAGTGATCGATCCGGAATTGGCATCTGTATTGGATACGAATGCAAGGATCGAGATCATTGCAGAAGGACATGAATGGACCGAAGGTCCGGTTTGGGTTGCATCGGAAAATAAACTCCTGTATTCCGATATTCCACAGAACAGGATCTTTGAATGGACCGAAGAAAGAGGTTCTGTTTTGTACCTTAAAAAATCAGGATACACCGGTTCAAAAGCAAGAGGCGGTGAATTGGGTTCCAATGGATTGTTGTTGGATAGAAATGGCAAGCTCATTCTTTGTCAGCATGGCGACAGAAGAATCGCTAGGATGGATGCAGAGGTAAGCGGACCTGAATCGCGTTTCATCTCTTTGGCCGATAACTACAATGGGAAAAAATTGAACAGCCCCAATGACGCCTGTTTGCGCAGCAATGGCGATATCTTCTTTACCGATCCGCCTTATGGATTGGAAGGTTATGTAGACGATCCTTCAAAAGAGATTTCCTTTCAGGGTGTTTACAAAGCATCAGGCGGGAAAACAGTATTGTTGACTGACAGCATTACCCGCCCCAACGGCATTGCCTTGCTGAACAAGGAGAAAACCTTGCTGGTAGCCAATTCCGATCCGGACAAAGCCAAATGGTATTTGTTTGACCTTGGCAACAATGATAGCCTGTCCAACCCCCGCCTCCTCTTTGATGCAACGGCTTATGTTACGCCCACCAGCAAAGGATTGCCTGACGGTTTAAAGGTTGATGGCAATGGAAATATTTTTGCAACGGGACCAGGTGGTGTTTTTATTTTCAATGCTGCCGGAAAACTACTGGGACGATTGCTCATTCCTGAAGCCTGTAGCAATGTTGCTTTATCGGATGATGGTAAAACAGTTTTCATCACTGCCGATATGTATGTTTTGAAAATGAAAATTCGCCCTTAGCCAATTTGACGATGGTCCGGATGTTGCCAGGGAGAACGATAATCTCTTTTCAGCAAAGCAGTTGCAGCCGGATCGCCTTTCACTATTTTTTGTGCAGGATCGTATTCTAATGGTCTGCCCAACTTCATAGAAAGATTCGCCAGGATACAGGAGGCTGTTGAGATATGTCCCTGTTCAATATCCGCCACCGGTTTTGTTTTCTTATCAATGGCTTCTAAAAAATCGAGCATGTGTTGTC
>RFVQ01000210.1 GCA_009922495.1 Chitinophagia bacterium | reverse complement strand
ATTCCCCGATACCCGCATGGGGGTGGAGCAGGTATTGGACGATGCTTTCAACAGAGCCAAGGATTATGAGGCAGCCCTGAAAGCCGCTGCCAGTCCTGCTGCTCCCATCGCTACCAAAGGGAAGAAGTCCTCAACCCCAACAACCAATGCTATCAATCCCTATAACACTGTACGCCGCGATCTTGAACTGGAAGCACTGGTGGAGATCATGAACAAGAAGCGTTTCATCACCTGTCACTCTTATGTACAAAGTGAAATCAATGCAGCCATGAAAGTAGGTGAGAAATATGGTGTTACTTTCAATACGTTCACCCATATCCTCGAAGGATACAAGGTGGCGGATAAAATGAAAGCCCATGGTGCAGCTGCTTCTACTTTCTCCGACTGGTGGAACTACAAAATGGAAGTGGTGGATGCCATTCCACAGAATGCGGCCATCATGTCCCGCGTGGGACTCAATGTAGCCATCAACTCTGATGATGCGGAAATGGCCCGTCGCCTGAACCAGGAAGCAGCCAAGAGCATCAAATATGGTGGCTTGTCTGAGGAAGAGGCACTCAAGATGGTTACGCTCAATCCTGCAAAAATGCTGCATGTAGACAACCGCGTTGGCAGTATCAAAGTAGGCAAAGATGCAGACCTGGTGCTTTGGAGCGACAATCCCCTCAGCATCTATGCAAGAGCAGAGAAGACCGTTGTGGATGGTATTGTCTACTTCGACAGACAGAAGGATGCTGAAATGAGAAAACAACAGACTTCAGAAAGAAACAGACTGATACAAAAAATGAACGGAGAAAAAAGAGCGGGCAACCCCATGGCTCCTGCCACTCCCAGCTATTCTGTATTGTTGAATTGCGGCGACCATGATCACAGCCATGGTATCCTCACTGTTGAAAAAGATTAAGCATCCATTAAAATGAATCAAATGAAAAAGACATTATTACCTATACTGGCAGCCCTTTTGATGATATCGGCTGCTACTGCACAGGAATCGGTATATCCTGCCAAAAAACAGGAAGCACCGATCGTCATCCTGAATGGTACCATTCACGTAGGCAACGGACAGGTGCTGAACAACAGTTCCATTGAGATCAAAGACGGCAAGATCACTGCCATCGGCAACAACATCAATGCTGCGGCCAATGCCATCAAGGTGGATGCCAAGGGCAAACATGTTTATCCGGGACTGATCCTTTCCAATTCCAACCTCGGATTGATTGAGGTGAATTCTGTACGCGCCACTGCGGATGCTCAGGAGATAGGAGAATACAATCCTACCATCCGCTCACTGGTCGCCTATAACACCGATTCAAAGGTGATCAATACCTTGAAGACCAATGGCATCACCCATGCCAATGTTGTTCCACAAGGTGGCACCATCAGCGGTTCAGCATCAGTGGTGCAACTCGATGCCTGGAACTGGGAAGATGCTGCCTACGCCAAGGACCATGCCATTCACCTCAATCTCCCAAGCCTGTTCAACAGGCCCAATCCTTATGCGGCCTTCTTGGGCATGCAGGCACCACAAGGAGACCCTGTCAAAAGAGGCATGGAACAGATCGAAGAGATCAAACAGTTTTTCAGGGCTGCCAAAGCCTATGGTGCAGAAACCAAGCATGCTGCAACCAACCTGAAATTGGAGGCGGTTCAAGGTTTGTTCACCAAAAAACAAAAGCTCTTCATTCATTGCGATGTAGTGAGAGAGATCCTGGCGGCAATCGACTTCAAAAATGAATTCGGCTTTGATATTGTGCTCGTGGGTGCTGCAGAAAGTGTTCAGGTGGCCGATATCCTGAAACGCAACAACATCCCAGTAATCCTCAGCCAGATGCACGCTTTACCAACGCTGGCAGACGATGGAGTGGATCTTCCTTACCAGACTCCGGCGCTCTTGCAAAAAGCTGGGGTACTTTTCGCCATCAACGATGAAGATGGACAACACCGTGGAAAGAACCTTCCGTTCAATGCTGGTACTGCTGCGGCATACGGACTCACCAAGGAAGAAGCTTTGTCCTCCATTACCTTGAATGCCGCTAAAATACTGGGTATCGCAGACCGCACCGGATCCATTGAAACCGGTAAGGATGCCAACATTGTGATCAGCGAAGGAGATATCCTCGACATGCGCAGCAGCAATATTTCTTTGGTAATGATCGGAGGCAGGATCGTGAGCCTCACTGATAAGCACAAGCAACTCTACGAACGTTACAAATACAAGTATGATCTGAAATAAAGGAAAGGGGTTCAGGAGTGATGTACCCTGCATCACTCCTGGACTCAATATCCTCTTACGTTTCGTTTTTCCATAAAATTGATGAAAGCCCTGTTCACCACGCGGTTTCCGCCAGGGGTGGGATAGTTTCCGGTAAAGTACCAGTCGCCCGTATTGCCCGGACAAGCATCGTGCAGGTCTTCGATGGTCTGGTAGATCACTTCAACAGGCACATTTACCTCCTCTGGTGTAATCAACTGAGCAATTTTGGCGGATATTTCCTGCGGAGTGAAAGAAGCATATACCTGACGAACCACATTTTCAGTATGCAATGCATTGTTTTGCTGCAACTCCTTGCACTTTTTGTAAAGCTCATCCAACAAAGAGGATTGACCCCTGTCATGCAGCAAAGCCAGGGCTGCCTTGAAAGCAATAAAATCACCCAGCTTGCTCATGTCGATGCCATAACAATCCGGATAACGGATCTGCGGTGCAGAGGATACGATGATGATCTTTTTTGGACACAACCTTGACAGCATCCTCACGATGCTTTCCTTCAACGTAGTGCCGCGCACAATCGAATCATCGATCACCACCAAGGTGTCGGTATCTTTCTGCACCGTACCATAGGTGATGTCGTAGACGTGTTGTACCATCTCGGAACGGTTGGCATCTTCTGTGATGAAAGTGCGCATCTTCACATCCTTGATGGCGATCTTCTCTACCCTGATCTTTCGGTTCACCATTTCAGCAAGCTTCTCCTCATCGAAATCCTTTTCCCAAGCCATGATGCGCTGTACCTTGATCTGGTTGAGAAAATCTTCCATGCCTTTCAGCAAACCATAAAAGGCAACTTCCGCTGTATTGGGGATGAAAGAGAAGATGGTATGTTTGAGATCGTTGTTGATGGCCTTCAAAACATTGTCGCTTAGCCTATAACCCAATCCAATTCTTTCGCGATAGATTTTTTCATCACTGCCTCTGGAAAAATAGATCCTTTCGAAGCTGCAGGCCCTGCGTTCTTTGGGTTCCAGCACCTGTTCGATTGACCAACTGCCATCAGCTTTTACAATCAAGGCCTGACCAGGCATGAGTTCCTTCACTTCATTCTCTTCGAGGTGAAAACTGGTGCGGATGGCAGCCCGTTCGGAAGC
>RFVQ01000209.1 GCA_009922495.1 Chitinophagia bacterium | reverse complement strand
ATACATTGTACACGATCCGGTTCTCAAAATAACCGCCATGTCCATAGAAGACATTCGCATCCTTTAACTGACTTTCGATATAGGCATGAAAGGCATCGAGGTTCCCGTAAATCGATTTGTTCAGCGAGCCGTTGTTGACACTTAGGTCGAGTGCGATGGAATTCTCTGGGGTTAGCCATTCTCCCATGAGCGGAAAGGGATCAATGTTCTTCCAGTTCATGCGCTGCCACATTCGGTACAGTAATGAGGTTTCCATAGAACATGGCATTCAGGAATAGCCTGTTGGTTCCATACCAGGTGCCGCGGAAATTGGGTTCATCGGCAAACAATACCACCCGTCCTGCTCCCTCGCTGCCCACCAATATAGAGGGGCTTCCCTTCACCTTTTTCAATGTGCTCGAATGAACATAGCCCCCCACTACCGGATCCAATGTGTACTGTGCCACGGTATTGTAAGGGTTGCTGCTGTTCTGGAAGAAGGTGAGTCCATTTTTGTAAACGGACAATTGTCTTCTGTTGTAACCATAACCTATTGGATGGGTCGTATCAAGATCTACCCTGAAGATGGATCCGCCCAATGCTTTTGCTCCTTCGATCTCCACGGCACGGTCGAAATCCTTGCGGCCGATAAAAGACATTGAAGAATCTGATTGCAATCGGTGTTTGGTGAAACCATTGCGGATGGCCCATTCTGCACCTGTTTTGATGGTGATCAGTGTGTTTCCATTCTGCACCCAGCTGCGAATTTTTTCAACACTGTTTTTGTCCAGTAGATTGTAGACACCGGAAACGATCACCATCGTGGTCCAGCAAGTGCCATACTTCCCCTGCTTCTGCAGCTACCACGCCGGTTCCAATCAGCATCAGGGCCTCGGGCTTTTTCAGGGTTCGCACATAGCCGCTGCCCAGATCGATGCCGGCAGCATTGAATCCTGTTGCAACTGTTTCCACTGCTATCTTTGTCTGTTCTGCTATTTGTGCAATGATTTTATGCAATTGATCTGCATCGAGGTTTTGTTGTTGCACGGAAACCACCAGACTTCCGTATCCAAACTTCCTTTCCTGTCCGTTGACGATTGCGCTGAAAGGCCTTGTTGCAGTTTGTACGATCACATTGTTTTTCTGCAGGGCATAGATGAAACGATGGATGTTGTAATCCCTGTTGTCAATCAGGTAGGCATAGTTGCTTTTCTTGGGAACTGTGGTTTCAAGCGCAGGAAGGCTTTCTATTTTTCCATTGAGGGGAAGCGCTGTTTTCATTTCGGTAAAGGGCAATCCATAGGCATGTGATAAACTCCAGGTAGAAGCATCATAGAAGGAACTGTCGCGATAGGTGATCTGGTTTTCAAAGATCGTTCGCACCATGATATGATTGTCTTGGTCCACTGGAACATAATAAGAACCGGCTTTTGAAGTCTTGTAAACATCAACCCTGTGCAAGAGCAGCATTTCAAGGAAGGCCTTTGTTCTGTTTCGATCGTTGTCCTCCTGAAACAAATATCCCTTTACAACAGAAGCCTGTGCCTGCTTTTTAGCGGTCTCAAAAAACAGTCGCCTCATTTCCAGCAAGGAAGACTTCTCTGCCAAAGAGGCCCTGATGGTTGCCAGTGATGCGGTGAACTGGTTGCGGATCGTGAAAGCGAAAGTGATGGGGATGGTGCTTGTCTCCTGCACATGTCCCCTGCTGCTGGCCTGTTCAAACAGGAAGCCCGCACCACCATAGAAGTTGATATAGCTGGACCCATAGCCTGGATAGAGTTTGTCGTAGGCTTCTTTGGTGAAGTACATCGAACCGATCTTGTCTGCTGCTTTGGAAAAGTATTCAGCATATTTGGGATAGATGTTTTTGTAGAGATAATCAGGAACGATGGGATTGTTGCTGGCATCTTCACCCGGATCGAAATAGAAAGTGGATTGTGTTCCCATCTCATGGTGATCGGTTTGCACATAAGGACGCCATTTGTGAAAGAAGTTGATTCGGTTGCGTGTTTCCGGGAAAGTGCCCAGGAACCAGTCGCGGTTCAGGTCAAACCAGTAGTGGTTGGTCCTGCCCCCCGGCCATATTTCATTGTGCTCCCTGTCGTTCGCATCGGCAACCGGTGGGAATGCCTTGTGCATGTTGGCCCAATGGGTATGGCGATCGCGACCATCGGGATTGATCACAGGGTCCATGGTCATGACCATGCCATTCAGCCATTGCAGAGTTTCTGCTGATTCGGATGCGGTGAGATAGTAGGCCGTGAGCATCGCTGCTTCACTGGAAGATGGTTCGTTGCCATGCACATTGTAGGCAAGATGGATGACCAGGGGAACATCTTTGGTATCACCTGTTTTTTGTCCTGCCAAATGTTTTTGCCTGATCTCTTCTATCTTTGCATGGTTAGCAGGAGCGGTGAAGGTAGCCGCGATCTGTGCCCTGTTCTCAAAGGTTTTCCCGATCACTTCCACCGATACACGATCTGATAGTTTGTCGAGCTCCATGAAATAAGCCACAAGCTGGTCATGCCTTGTATGTAGTTCACCAATGGCATAGCCTAAAAACTTTTCAGGAGTGGGAATGGCCGGATTGAAGGTTCCGCTGTTGGGATAGAAATAGGATTCCTGTGCTATGCCAGTTGCCATGGTAAAGAGGCAGGCAAGGACGATAAAATATTTATTGATCATGGTGCTGTTTTTCTATTTGTTCAAATTGGTAATTATTTCCAATCCCCTTTGATCGCATTGGCGGGCAAAGGATATGTTGGGTTGAAGACGGATAGTTCTTCTTTCGACAGCAATTTACACCGACTTTCATCGATGTTGCCAGATGCATCTTTGATGATGGAAAGATCCAGGTTCAGGTGTTGGGCCAGGAAGGGGTAGAGGGCTTTTCTTTTGACAGGACCATAATCGTGTTTTTCGTTGGCCAGGTGGACATTTTCTACAAGAGCAGATTGTCCATACAGGCCATAGATCTGTCGGATGAAGGGGTATTCTACTTCCGGTGTATGGCTGGTCCAGTCTGCTCCATCCGAGATCAACAACATCGGTCTTGGTGCTGCCAGTGCTGCAATCTCTGCATTGCAGGTTTGGTATTGAGTCGCCTTGTGGATGGGCATCCCGCTTTCGCAGACACATCCACCAAAGAAATGCGATGACACCATCACGGTGGGTGCTGATACTTTGATCCGATCATCCAAAGCTGCGAGCAGGAAGGTCTGGGTTCCGCCACCCGATTCGCCAGTGATGCCGATCCGCTCCGGATCCACGCCTGGCAAGGAGAGCAGGAAATCCAATGCCCGGATGCTGTTGATGGTTTGCAGTTGCAGGGCTTTGGGATGTTTGTGCTCAAGCTGTTTGGCATCACCATATCCGATCATGTCCCAAGCA
>RFVQ01000208.1 GCA_009922495.1 Chitinophagia bacterium | reverse complement strand
CATCCATTTTTAGTTTTTCTTCCTGCGCCCACGACGAAGAGGAAAAAGAACCCGAAAGCAGCTTTTTGGTCACCAGTCCAATACAACGCGATACGGTCATTTACAAAGAATATGTTGGACAGGTTAATTCTTCCAGCCACATAGAATTGAGATCACAGGAAAAAGGATACTTGGAAAAAATCTATGTAGATGAAGGTCAATTTGTACAAAAAGGTCAGTTGCTTTTCAAGATCATGCCGGTTATTTATCAGGCAGAAGTGGAAAAAGCGCAAGCTGAATTGAATTATGCTGAGATCGAATACAGCAATACCAAGAATCTGGCGGACAATAATGTGGTTTCCCCCAATGAACTGGCCTTGGTTAAGGCCAAACTCAACAAAGCAAAAGCTGAGCTATCTCTTGCCCAAGCTCATCTGGCTTTCACCAACATACGCGCACCCTTCAATGGCATCATGGATCGTTTCGAAAAACGACTGGGTAGCCTGATTGATGAGGGCGAATTGCTGACAACTCTTTCTGATAATAGCAAAATGTGGGTTTATTTCAATGTGCCGGAGGTTGAGTACCTCAACTATATCAAAACAGCAAAAGAAAAGGGTCATCAAAAGGTACTCCTTCAAATGGCCAACAAAGAGTTGTTTGATGTAACTGGTGTGGTTGAAACCATTGAAGCAGATTTTAACAACGAAAATGGAAACATAGCTTTCAGGGCAACATTCATGAACCCCAAAGGGATTCTGCGCCATGGTGAAACAGGCAATATCCAAATGCCGATCTCATTGAAAAACGCCATTTTGATTCCACAGAAAGCCACATTCGACATACTTGATAAAAAATATGTCTATGTAGTTGATGAGAACAATGTTTTAAAGGCAAGACAGATCGAAATATCACATGAGATGCCACACCTTTATGTAGTGGCATCTGGTATTGGCCCCAAAGACAAAATTCTTGCAGAAGGTTTGGGAAAAGTCAAAAACAATGAGAAGATCAAGTTTGAATTTGTTCCTTTTGAAAAGGAGCTGGCAGAATTGATGAAACTACATGCAGAATAAGGAAGTCCTTTAAAACAATCAACAATGTTCGAAAAATTTATCAAAAGACCGGTACTGGCCATTGCAATGTCCCTCGGCATCGTTTTCGTGGGACTTCTGGCGATCAGTACTTCACCGGTTTCACAGTTTCCCCAGATCGCACCTCCCAGGGTAAATATCTTCATTGAATTCCCCGGATCCAATGCCGATGTATTGGTTAAATCAACCCTTACCATATTGGAAAGAGCCATCAATGGTGTACAAGGCATGCAGTATATATTATCCGACGCAACCAGCGCGAGTGAAGCATCTATTGACGTGGTTTTTGAACCAGGAACAGATCCTACACTTGCCGCGGCAAGGGTGAAATCAAGGGTTGACCAGGTAATGACCAATCTTCCTCCTTTGGTGCAAAGAGAGGGGGTGATCGTATCTCCCCTGCAACCCAGTATGTTGATGTATGTGAACCTCTTTAGCAAGGATAACATTGTAGATGAAAAATTTCTTTTCAACTATTCTAATACGTTCATTTTACCTGAGATACAAAGGATCAAGGGAATGGGTTTGGCACAGGCCATCGGTAGCCGATCCTTTGCGATTAGGGTTTGGTTAAACCCCGACCGAATGAGAGCCTACCAGATCTCAGCTGATGAAGTACTGGAAGCCGTCGATGAACAAAGTGTAATGGCCCGTCCGGGTCGTGTGGGACTAAGTTCAGGAAAGACCGCACAATCCCAGGAATATGTTTTTACTTATAAAGGATGGTACAATACACCTGAACAATACCAGGACATCATCATCAAAGCCAATGCCAAAGGGGAGATCCTGAAGCTGAAAGATATAGCAGAAGTTGAAGTCGGTAGTGAGTTTGTGGATATCTATTCCAACAAAGATGGTCATCCCGCTGCTTCTCTTGTATTCAAGCAAAGTCCAGGTAGCAATGCCAGTACTGTAATCGATGATGTTAAGGCTAAGTTGCAGGATCTCAAAAAGGATTTTCCACCCGGCGTGGATTATGAGATCAATTATGACGTTTCAAAATTTGTGGATGCTTCCATTGAGAAGGTATTGCATACATTGGTTGAAGCCTTTATTCTGGTTGCCATTGTCGTATTTATATTTCTTGGCGACTGGCGTTCAACCCTCATTCCGATCCTTGCTGTTCCGGTATCTCTTATCGGTGCTTTCGTGTTCATGAAAATGTTCGGACTCAGTATCAACCTTATCACACTCTTTGCACTGGTGCTGGCCATCGGTATTGTGGTGGACAATGCAATCGTTGTGGTGGAGGCTGTTCACGTAAAAATGGAACATGATCATTTATCGCCTTACGAAGCGGTGAAGAAAGTAGTAAGGGAGATCAGCAGCGCCATCATTGCCATCACCCTTGTGATGACGTCGGTATTCATTCCAGTAGCCTTCATGTCGGGACCTGTTGGCGTATTGTATCGTCAGTTCTCATTGACCATGGCAAGTTCCATTGTTATCTCTGGTATTGTTGCCTTGACGCTTACTCCTGTTTTGTGTGCTATTCTTTTGAAAAACACACATGGGAAACCCAAAAGTAGATCACCGATAGCAAAATTCATCCAATGGTTCAACAAAGGATTTGAAAGAGAAACCAATCGTTACACCAAATTCCTTTCGATGATTATCAACCGGAAGGTCATTACCTATGGTATATTGATCGCATTCGGGTTTGGCGTTTTCAGTATCAACAAGATTCTTCCGGCAGGGTTTATCCCGAGTGAAGACCAAGGACAGGTTTATGCCATTATCCAAACTCCTCCGGGAACAACCCTCGAGCGGACAAATGAAATATCAAGAAAACTGCAATTGTTGGCCAAAGAAGTTGAAGGTGTTTCATCAGTCACCTCACTGGCGGGATATGAGATCCTGACAGAGGGTAGAGGATCTAACGCTGGTACATGTTTGATCAATCTGAAAGATTGGTCAGAACGGAAGCATTCAGTTAAAGAAGTAATCAAGGAATTGGAAGAGAAATCAAAAGATCTTCCTGCAACCATTGAATATTTTGAACCACCTGCTGTTCCGGGTTATGGTACTTCTGCCGGTTTCTCATTGCGTTTGCTTGATAAAGGAAGCAATGTAGATTACCAAGAGTTTGACAGGGTCAACGCTGAGTTTCTTGCAGAACTCAAAAAAAGAAAAGAGCTAACAGGTCTTTTTGCTTTTTATTCAGCCAAATACCCGCAGTATGAAATCTTTGTTGACAATCAGTTGGTCATGCAAAAAGGTGTTTCATTGGGTGCAGCAATGGAAAATCTGAACATCATGATCGGCAGTACCTATGAGCAGGGCTTTATCCGGTTTAACAATTATTACAAAGTTTATACACAGGCGGGTCCTGAATTCAGGAAACAAC
>RFVQ01000207.1 GCA_009922495.1 Chitinophagia bacterium | reverse complement strand
AACCTCCACCTACGATGGAATCTCTATTGCCACCAGCATTGCAGAGTTTTTGCATGATGCTCCGCAGAAGCCCAAAACGCTTTTCGCTACCCACTATCATGAAATGAATGACCTGGAATTCAGCAAACCGCGGATCCGGAATTTTCACATCACGCACAAGGAGGTTGACCGCAAGATCATTTTCCTGCGCAAGCTGGCAGCAGGAGGCAGTACCCACAGTTTTGGTATTCATGTAGCACGCATGGCCGGGATGCCGCAATCTCTTATCAAGCGGGCAGAACAATTGTTGAAACAATTGGAGAAGAATCAAACTGGCTTGCCACAGGAATCAACAGCAGCAGAATGGCAGCTTTCTATTTTCGACACCCATACGGAAGTTTTTTCTGAGATCAGGAAGTTGCTGGATGCAACAGATATTAACGGACTAACACCGGTTGAAGCCCTGGTCATGTTGAGCGAGATCAAGAAGAAATTGGGTTGATCAGAGCAATTCCTGTAGTTGCTCGAGGAGCATGTCCACTTCCTGAAGGGTATTGTATTTGCTGAAAGAAAATCGCACCGTAGACTGAACAGGGACGTTCAAGGCGTTGATCACATGGGATCCCTGGTTGGCTCCACTGCTGCAGGCACTTCCTCCGGAAACACAAATATTTCTCACATCAAGGTTGAAAAGCAGCATTTCGGATCGATCCGAATGGGGGAAGCCCACGCTGAGGACGGTGTAAAGACTTTCTCCGTCTGGGTCACCATTGAAAATGACCCCCGGAATTTTTTCTTCCAGTCTTTTTTTCATGTATTGCTTGATGCCGGCTATATGCTCTTTGTCTTGCTCATGTCGCATTGTAGCAATTTCAAGTGCTTTGGCAAAGCCGATGATGCCATAAATATTTTCTGTGCCTGCCCGCATGTTTCTTTCTTGTCCGCCACCATGTACAAAGGCCGGTATCCTGTTTCGAGCATTGATGTAGAGCAATCCCACTCCCTTGGGACCATGGAATTTATGGCTTGCACCGGTAATAAAATCTACGTGAATACTAGACAAGTCCAATGGAAAATGGCCCACTGTTTGGACTGTATCCGCGTGAAAAAGGGCGCCATGTTGTTTGCACAATTCTCCAACCGCTTCAATGGAAGTGATATTGCCAATCTCATTGTTTGCATGCATGAGGGTTACCAGCGTCTTTGCCGGCGAGGCTGCCAGTTTTTCTTCAAGATCCTGAAGATCCACATGTCCGTTTTCTCTCAGCTTGACATACTCCAGTGTGATGCCCTTGGTGGAAGACAAATGGGTACAGGTATGGAGGGTGGCATGGTGTTCAATGGGCGAGGTAATGATTCTGGTACATCCCAGTGCATGGATGGCTCCAAAAAGGGCTGTATTGGTGCTTTCTGTTCCTCCGCTGGTGAAGAAGATCTCCGATGGATGTGCATGGAGGATACCGGCTACAGACTTTCTTGCTTTTTCAATGGCCAGTCGGTTTTCCCTGCCATAAGAGTAGATAGAAGAGGGGTTGCCAAAATGATCTGTAAAATAGGGAACCATTGCTTCAAACACCTCCGGGTCAATCGGTGTGGTTGCTGCATTGTCAAAATAGATCCTGGCGCTCATCTGCTCATGTGATTTTTTCAAATATACGGAACTGAGATTATAAGCTTTCCTGAATATCCTTGATCATCTTGTTGGCAATATTGGCAGCAGTTGTTTCAAAATTGCTTTCGGCGATGATCCGAATGATCGGCTCTGTATTACTGGCCCTGAGGTGAACCCAGTCTTTTTCAAAATCGATGCGAAGGCCATCAATTGTATTGATGGTATGGGCTTTGTATTTTTCCTTGAGGGATGCAAATATCTTGTTCAGGTCGATATTCCCATCCAATTCAATTTTGTTTTTGCTGATAAAGTAGTCGGGGTAAGTGTTCCGCAACTGTTTGGTTGTTTTGGTTGAACTGCACAAATGTGTCAAAAACAGGGCAATGCCGATCAGGGCATCTCGGCCATAGTGGAAATCAGGCACAATGATCCCTCCATTTCCTTCGCCTCCAATGACTGCTTCCACTTCCTTCATCTTGGTTACTACATTGACTTCACCTACTGCAGCTGCAAAATATTGCCCGCCATGTTTTTCAGTAATGTCTTTCAAAGCTTTGGTAGAAGACAGGTTGCTCACAGTATTGCCTTTCTTTTTGCCAAGCACATAGTCGGCAACCGCCACCAAGGTATACTCTTCTCCAAACATGGAGCCATCTTCACAAACCAATACCAATCGGTCTACATCCGGATCCACAGAGATGCCAAGATCTGCCTTGTGCTGGATCACTGCCGCTGATAGTTCAGTCAGGTGTTGAGGCAAGGGTTCAGGATTGTGGGCGAAACGGCCATTTACTTCGCCATTGAGTACAATGATGTTTTCAGCTGGGATGCCCATTTTTTTCAACAGTGCGGGCACGAAAATGGCGCCACTGCTGTTGATGGCATCGATGACGATCTTTGGTTTCCGGCTGGCGACAAGAGCGGCATCTACCATCGGGTGCGAGACAATCGCATCCAGGTGTGCAGACGCATGGTCAGTCTTGAGGATCCTGATACCTGCCTGGTCAACTGTTGAGAACTGTATGTTATCCTTGTCTGCATCCTCCAGTACTTTTGCCCCTACAGCAGCACTGATGAATTCGCCTTTCTCGTTCAACAATTTCAGTGCATTCCATTCTTTGGGGTTATGACTGGCGGTAATGATGATGCCCCCTGCTGCATTTTCTGCAACTACTTCGAACTCAACGGTAGGGGTGGTGGACAATCCCAAGTCGATCACCTCGGCTCCCAATGAAACCAGCGTTTGTGCCACCAGTTCTGCGATCATGGGACCGCTCATTCGGCCATCCCTTCCAATAACGATTTTCTTGTTGCCGGAAGACATGGCCCATTGGCCAAAGGCTGCCGTATATTTTACTACATCGATCGGTGTAAGGGATGTACCTGGTTTCCCGCCAATGGTTCCTCTGATACCTGAAATACTCTTGATAAGTGCCAAAATTGGGTGTTTTTAGAGCCGCAAAGTTACAACATTTTTGCAGCGCAACTGCTTACCTTTGCAACATGGATTTATTGGAGTGGATGAATGCCGCAGTGATTCAACCTTTGCAGCAATCAGACAGACTGTTGATGTTGAAAATAAACAGGGAATGGACCTTTTCTGCCCTGGATCATTTTACCTTGTTCATGCGCAATGCGAAAATGCACATTCCGCTCTATCTTTTCTTTTTCTACTTCGCCTTCAAAAAAATGGGAAGAAAAGCCTGGTTTTGGCTGTTGTCAGCCGCCCTTCTCATCTCTGTTTCTGATTTGATCAGCAGCCAATTGATCAAGCCTTTTTTCGCAAGACCAAGGCCCTGCAGGGATCCATTTTTCTCCAGTCAAGTGCGA
>RFVQ01000206.1 GCA_009922495.1 Chitinophagia bacterium | reverse complement strand
ACTGATTTGAAACCTCAGCAGAGTGTCTTCACGGAGGATGTTTTCTCCAGCATGCCTACTGCAAGAGCAGCTGTAAACGGGCTCTACTCCCTCATGCAATCCTACAGTTATTATGGTCGGGATGCCATGGTTATTCCAGAAGTATTGTCTGACAACGCCACCAGAAGTGTGAAAACAGGAAATCGGTATACCGGAATGAATACCATGACCCATACCGCTACTGACGCCAATGTCAGCAGGATGTGGAACCAGATCTATCAGATGGTCACAAATGCCAATGCAATCATTGCCAATGAGGAAAATTTGAAAAAAATCATTACACCATTGGAACAGGCAGAGCTTTCTCAAATGATCGGAGAGGCCTATGCGATAAGGGCACTTGGGTATTTTGATCTTGCCAAATTCTTTGCAAGACCACTGAAGCATACGGCTGATGGTTCACATCTATGTGTGCCGCTGGTCTTGTCGCCCATCACAAAAGTAACCGAAGTAGTTTATCCCAAACGCAATACTGCAGCAGAAGTGTATGCGCAAATCGACAAGGACATTGAAGAGGCATTGAAAAGATTGTCCGCATCAGGAGATGTGATCATCAATGGTGCTGTGAACAATGGATTTTTTAAGATCAGGATCAATCGTTTTGCCACCCTGGCTCTCAAAGCCAGAATTGCGATCTTCAAGGAAGATTGGCCAACCGCTGTTGCTGCTTCAACCGAAGTAATCAACTCCGGAAAGTACACACTCTTTACTTATGGAAGCATGGTGCAAAATTTCAGAGCCCAGGGGAGTACAGAATCCATTTTTGAGGTAACCAATAATGCCAATGACAACCCTGGAACGGATTCATATGCATATCTCTGCAGTCAGTTAGGCTACGGAGAAGTGCTTGCAACCCGTCAAAGCATGAACAGCCGAAGCACAGGTACGACACTGACCACCTTTAGGGGTTTGTGGGATGCCTATACTCCAACGGATGTACGTCGTCAATTTGTTGAGTTGGGAAACAGGAATTCCATCGGTGGAGAAACCAATGTCCCCCTTGCTTTGAAATATGTCAACATCAGTACTTACATGGAAAATATCAAAGTACTGCGTTTGTCTGAAATGTATTTGAGTAGAGGAGAAGCACTGGCACGTATTGCAGTATTGAACAGCGATGCCAACGCCTTGACTAGCGCACTTGTAGACATTAATTTAATTCGAAAATCACGAGACACTGCTTCATCAACACGTCCTTTCCTGGCATCCCTGGCAGCTACACCACCGGCAGGGGCTATTCGTGCTACTGCTTTTGTTGATAGCATCTTGGTTGAAAGAAGAAAGGAATTTGCACTGGAAGGTCAACGCTTGTTCGATTTAAACAGAACAATACTACCAGCAGTTATTATTACAGGACCATTTTGCCTATTCCTGTTACACAAGTTCAGAACAACCCTAATATGGTTCAAAATGAAGGTTTTTAATTTCAGGAGAATTGGGAATACTGCATTTGTTTTTATCCAAAGACAGCTATGGCTGTCTTTGGTTTTTCTGTGTTTGTCTGCAAATGCAAATGCCAACGCCAATAGGGATACGCTAAGGGTGCTTTTTGTAGGGAATAGCTATATATACTACAACAACCTGATACAAATGGTATCCCTGTTGTCGGATAGTATGGATACCAAATTGATATGTACCAAATCAACTTTGGGCGGATCTCATTTGGGGGAACATTGGAACAGCCTCAAAGGTCTGAAAAGCAAGCAGCTGATTGAGAACAACAAGTATGATATTGTGGTGATCCAAGATAACAGCATGTGGCCTATTGAGCATCCTGATAGTTTGCTTTGGTATGGTAAAAAATTTTGTGAATTGATCAAGACCAGGGCTGCCCGTCCATTTCTGTATAATACCTGGTCGAGAAAGAAAACGCCAGAAACGCAAGGTCAGATCAATCGGGCATATGATGATTTGAGCAAATCTTGTGGGGCAGGTATCGTTCCGGTTGGTCAATTGTTTCAAGAGGTCATCAAGGCAAAACCCCAATGGGAACTTTATCATGTAGATGGATCTCATCCTTCTGCATTGGGCACCTTTATGGCAGCACTGGCATTTGTGAAATCGTTTACTGGAAAATTACCCCAAAGTATCCCCTCTGTTTTTAATTATTATGACAAGGATGGAGAAACATTCCGCATCATGCAGGTATCACCCGAAGAAATAGCGGTTGGTAAAATGATTCTTTCTCAATGGTAGCTGCCCAATGGAAGCAATGCTTCACAGCATTTGATGATTAAAAATTAGCTATAAAAAAAGGCCCCATTGGGGCCTTTTTGCTAACAGTATGATGAGTTATTACGCTCCAACTGACTTAACCGTCTTGATGATTCGAGCAGCTACTTTGTAAGGATCAGCTGCTGAATTCGGACGGCGATCTTCCAGGTATCCTTTCCATCCGCGTTGAACAGATGCAATAGGAATACGGATGGAAGCTCCTCTGTCAGAAACTCCATAGGAGAAATCATGGATAGAGGCTGTTTCATGCTTGCCTGTGAGACGCAGGTGGTTATCGGCTCCATATACATCGATGTGTTCCTTGACAACAGGACGGAACGCCTCGCAAATCTTCTCATACATTTCTTTGCTTCCACAGGTTCTCAATGTTGTATTGGAGAAGTTGGCATGCATTCCACTTCCGTTCCAGTCGAGTGCGCCCAAAGGCTTGCAATGCCAGTTCACAGATACTCCATATTTTTCTCCGATGCGCTCAAGCAGGTAACGGGCGATCCAGATCTGATCACCTGCCTCTTTCGCACCCTTTGCGAATATTTGGAATTCCCATTGTCCGGCTGCTACTTCTGCATTGATACCTTCCACATTAAGGCCAGCCTCGATGATTACATCAAGATGTTCCTCAACGATGTCACGGCCGTAAGCATTTTTAGCGCCTACTGAACAATAGTAGGGACCTTGTGGACCAGGATATCCACCATCAGGGAATCCAAGGGGTTTGTTGGTTCTGGGATCCCAGAGGAAATATTCCTGTTCAAATCCAAACCAAAAATCATTGTCGTCGTCCTCGATAGTAGCACGTCCGTTTGATTCATGGGCTGTTCCATCAGCATTCAAAACTTCACACATAACCAGGTAGCCGTTCTTCCGTTGTGGATCTTTCACCACATAGACGGGTTTGAGCAAACAGTCGGATGAACCGCCGGGAGCCTGTTCGGTAGAGGAACCATCAAATGACCACATGCTGAGACTGGCCAGTGTTCCATCGAACTCTTCTGCTTTAACAACTTTTGTTTTGCTCCTAAGGCTTTGAGTGGGTTTGTAGCCATCCAACCAGATGTACTCCAATTTGATCAATGACATAGTGTAGTTTTTTGGTTATGAGTGTTTAGAAATATTATATATAAAAATTATATATATGTTTTAAATTCAAAACAAAACTACCAAAAA
>RFVQ01000205.1 GCA_009922495.1 Chitinophagia bacterium | reverse complement strand
GCCAACACCCCAGGATTCTTTTTTTCAAAGAAGACGAGACCTCCTTTTCAAAAACAATATCATCAGATGCATTTGCCAAGAGTATCCATCAGGAAATCTTACTAGAGTCAGACCGACTGATCAATGTTGAACCGATCAAACGAATTCAGATTGGACGGAGATTGCTGGACAAATCAAGGGAAGCGCTGAGAAGAATTTTCCAACTGTCATATGCCTACCGAACAACACATGCAAAAAAATATTTTGATCGGACCGAAAAAGAAATGCTGGCCATCGCCGCTTTCTCCGACTGGAACCCATCGCATTTTCTGGATGTTGCCGAAATGACCATGGCCATGGCAATTGGTTATGACTGGCTTTACCAGGACCTTTCAAATGAATCGAAACAAATCATCAGAGAAGCCATCGTGAAAAAGGGTTTGGAGCCATCGCTGGACAACAAATACAACTCATGGCTCAAAGCTGAACACAACTGGAACCAGGTATGCAATGCAGGCATGACCTATGGAGCATTGGCAGTAAAGGAAGACCATCCGCAATTGGCCATCAACATCATCAACAGGGCCATCGAATCGATCAAAATACCCATGAAAGACTATGGACCCGATGGTATCTACCCTGAAGGGTATGGTTATTGGGGATATGGCACAAGCTTCAACATCATGTTCCTGAGTGCAGTAGAGAAACTGTTCAAAACAGATTTTGGACTTTGCAGCGCACCAGGATTTTTGAAAACAGCTGAATTCCTGGAACACATGACGGGGGCAACCGGTAACGCATTCAATTATTCTGATGCTGGCATTGGCGGCGGATTTCATCCCGCCATGTTTTGGCTTGCCAACAGAACAAAAGATGAAACTGTATTATGGGAAGAGAAGAAATTCATTGAAAGGAATGGTTTTGCAAAAAGAGTGAACGACAGATTGCTTCCTGCGCTGTTGCTCTGGAAAGGCAATATTCAACTGGACAAGATCGCTCATCCCAAAGAATCCATGTGGGTGGGCACGGGAAAGAACCCTATCGCCATGATGAGAACCTCCTGGACCGACCCCAATGCCATCTATGTGGCAACCAAAGGTGGATCAGCCTCCATCAACCATGCACACATGGACATTGGGTCCTTTATCATGGAAGCCAATGGTGTGCGGTGGGCCATGGACTTTGGGATGCAGGACTATGAATCCCTGGAATCCAAAGGCGTAAAATTGTGGGGCAGGACACAGGATTCAGAAAGATGGAATGTCTTCAGACTGAACAACTACAGCCACAATACCCTTAGCATCGACAGCCAACTGCAACAGGTTTCCGGACATGCTGCAATCATTGCATCCGGAAAAGAAGCCAACAACATGTTTGCCACATTGGACCTGAGCTCGGTATATGAGGGACAGGTGAACCATGCAAAAAGAACCATTTCCATCATGGATGGCAAAAAAGTTCAGGTGCAGGATGAGATCAAAACAAATAACAGGGAAACCAAAATAAGGTGGAACATGCTCACACCTGCTGAAGTGGAGATCGTTGGGCCTAACAAAGCCATGCTTAGAAAAGATGGAAAGCAGCTGGCGCTGACTGTTTCCGGCGCTACCAATATCACCATGAAAACCTGGTCCACCCAACCACCCCGTGATTATGATGCCCCCAATCCGGGCACTGTTCTGGTCGGGTTTGAAGCCATTGTTCCTGCCTCCACCAACGTCACGTTAAAGGTGGTCCTTCAACCCGGTTCCTAAAAGTCTTGCTTAACTTATTGTATGTTGACATTTCGAAATGTGCTGCTATTCATTGTTGTAGGCCTTGGCCTAAACGCAAAGGGGCAGTCCACAAAACAGCAAAGCCATCCGCATATCTTGGTCAACCAAGAAGACAGATCGGCCATCCTTGAAAAGATCCGGCAACAAGACTGGGCAGCCAAGGTTTTCACGGAAATGAAAAATCGATTGAACCCCTATGTGACAAGACACAAAGAAGATCCGGATTGGATCCTGAGCCGATACCTCATGAACAGGACACCGGGTAAAAGATATACTGATTTCATCTCAGATGCAGAGGGCACCGCCTTGATAGCCTATTCCGGTGATGCGCCATACCCCACGGTAAGAGTAGCCCCACACAAACGTCAGCCGATCAGCAAAGATGGTTACACCTACAAACAACCTACCATTGAGGAATTGGTTCCCAATGATACATCCCTGTTGATGTACATGACCGTAAATTCCCCGGACCGCAGAAAAGAATGGGCTGATCCGCAAACCTTTGTAGACAACATCAACCAAAGAATCAACGACCTGGCACTGGATGCCGCGATCATCTTCTGGCTAGAGGGTGATACAAGCTATGCCAAGTTTGCAGCTGACATCCTTTCCCAATGGGCAAGAGGGGCTTACTTTCAAAATCCCATCAAAGGTCCATGCAGAACTGGATTCCTATCCATTCAAACCCTTGGTGATGGAAGTTATGAGCCCATGCCACTCATCTATGATTTCCTGTACGATTATTTGAGAAGCCATCGCTATGAAACCAAGTGGTATGAACCTGTCTTTGACAAGATCGCTCATACCATGACTTTTCGCGGCTTCTGGAACAACAACTGGTTCGCCGCACAGACGCCCGCATTGACATTTTCTGCGCTGGCATTGGAAAACAAGGAAAGGCAATCCTACTACCTGAATTTTGTGATGGAGAAAGATACCCTCAACGGTGCTTGCGGTCACCTGAGCATGCCTTCCGTGGTGAAGGAATGGCTTACTCCTGATGGACACTGGAAAGAACCTGGAGGGTATCACAACTTTCCGGTAAGCAGTTTGCTGATAGCCGGGCTGGCACTGGAAAAGAACGGATATCCTGTTTTCAAAAAACATCCTGCACTCTTTCAGGCTTCCTATGTGATGTTGAAATATTCCTTCCCCAATCTTTCAGCACCCACATTTGGCGATACCGGTCCCGCTTCCCAGAGTCCACAGACTCTAGAAATAGGTTTGCTGATGGCCAAACAATATCAACTTCCCGTATACCAGGATCTTGCCGCCGCCATGGAAATACTTGAAAAAGAAAAGGGATACAAAAGAGAAAATGCAGACTATCTTGGGTTGCTGACCTATCTACCCAATATTCAAAGGAATAACCCTGAGAAGACTTATTCCTGGCCAAGAAGCGGTACCCTGGATTTCGCCAAGGCCTTTGTACAAAGAAACGGGACGGATAGAAAAAACGGATTGATGTATGTAGTGCAAGGTGCAACTTACAACCACAACCATGCCAATGGCATGTCAGTCGAACTGTACGGACAGGGTTCAGTCATGGGGCCTGATCCGGGAAATGGACTTACTTATGAAGACCCCATGCATGTGGGATATTATACGCAGTGGGCAGCCCACAATACAGTGATTGCAGGTGCCAGCTCCACTTCTGTTCCCACATTCAAAGGCGGCGGCGGAACCAAACATATTG
>RFVQ01000204.1 GCA_009922495.1 Chitinophagia bacterium | reverse complement strand
GATAGGCATTCATGATCAATCGTGTCTAACTCCCTCTCTCACACGGAATACATGAAGGATATAGGGGAACAAGGCATCCATGCTTTCAGCTGCACCCCTTGGCGATCCAGGTAGGGTGATCAACAATGTCTCTCCCACAAAACCAGCGATGCCCCTGCTGAGCATGGCATAGGGTGTGCGTTGCTGTCCGTAATCCCTGGCCACTTCCATGAGGCCAGGCACCTCCCTCTCAATGATTGGTCGGATGGCATCGGGAGTTACATCACGAGGTGATAAACCCGTTCCACCCGTAAAAAGGATCAACTGAAATCCGTCGGCAATCAATTGCTTGGCGGTTGACTGAATGGTATCAAACTCATCAGCAATAGCGATTCTGCTGGAGACCGATAATTTGTGTTTGCGCAAATGTTCTTCGATCACATCCCCACTCTTATCAGGGTTCAACCCCTTGCTCACACTGTCGCTGCAAGTAATCACCGCAACCTTTACAGTATCAGGATAGGCATACTTGATATCCGACTTTCCACCTTTCTTTTTCTCCAGTTTGATCGAGGCGATCTCGATGCCATCGTCAATGGGTTTCAACATGTCGTACATGGTGAGTGCCGTGATGGCGGCACCGTGCATGGCTTCTACTTCCACGCCTGTCTTGTAGATGGTATGTACTTCCACGCGGATGATGATCTCCAATCCTGCCACCTCATGGGTAATGGCTGTGTATTCAACCGGCAATGGATGACAATCAGGGATCACCTCATAGGTTTTCTTGCAGGCAAGCAAACCCGCAGCACGACTGAATTCAAAGACATCTCCCTTCGGGACTTTTCGGTTGATGATAGCATCAATGGTCTCCTGTTTGGAAACTCTCAATATGCCCACAGCAATGGCTTCGCGAAGAGTGGATGATTTATGGGTGATGTTGACCATGTAGTATTGTTGAAGAATTGTTTATTGATTGACCTTCCACTGGTATCCCTCTCCTTCAAAGATCTCCTTGCCCCAGACCGGCAATTCAGCTTTGATGCGTTCCACACATTCCGTGCAGGCATCAATGGCAGCCTTGCGGTGTGCGGAGGAAGTGAAAACAAAGAGACAGATCTCACCTGCCTTGATGCTGCCCAGACTATGGTGAACATGCATGCAGGTGAGTGGATATTTGGCAAAAATATCTTCCCGTATCGAAGTCATTTTTTCTAGTGCCATATCTACATGGCTGGTGTATTCGATCGCCGCCACTTTCTTGCCATCGATTTCATCCGCCCTAACCTGTCCCAGAAAAATACTATGCCCGCCAATGGACGTTTTTGTGGCATGCTTGGCAATGCTGTCGGAAATAAATGCCGGATCGATACGACCTTCTGTGAAAATATTTTTGATCTTTTTCGTTTCCATCATATCATGTTTTTTGCGACCAACTCATTCACTCCTCCCTTCAAACTGCATACGGAAGTGGATTGATCCATTTTCATTTTGAGAGATGCTGCCTGAAGACTTCTTCTCCCTGCCTGGCAAACGAATACCACGTTCTTACCGGCAAGAGAAGATAGCTTGTTTTCCAAAGCCGACAAAGGAAGTTCGAGTAATTGTATTCCCCTTGCTTCTGCCCAGATACCTAATCTTGGTTGTTCATAGGGTTCACGTATATCAACAAGCCAATCCTCCGAATGGTTCTCCTGCCATTCCAGCAAATCGATCTCCTTTATGGCAGCCTGTGGAACCTGACACAACCATTCATAATCTGTTGTGAGAAATTGTTCGATCGTTCCGGGCATCTTCTCATGGGCATGAGGATGATGCAATAGCTGCAAGATGAATACTTCCTGTGTGAGGGCATCATAATTCCAAAGCCGATTGCTCAAGGGTTCCCCTAACCCGGTGATCAATTTGATGACTTCTGTTGCCTGTACCGATCCCACGATACCTGGCAAAACCCCCAGCACACCCGCTTCTGAACAGTTGAGTACTTCTCCATTGGCAGGGGGTTCGGGGAAAAGATCCCGATAATGAACTGATCTCTTACCATCCTTTTGCAGGTGATGAAAAACTGCAACCTGTCCCTCGTATTGCGAAACAGCACCAAAAACAACCGTTTTGTTCATCAGCACAGCAGCATCGTTGATCATGTATCGAGAAGCAAAATTATCGGTGGCATCAACAATCAGGTCATAGGAGGGGAAATGATCCACGCAATGCTGATGCGACCATTTTTCTTGCCAGACATGGATCTCCACTTCCGGATTGAGTTGTTGCATTTTTCTTTTGACCACATCCACCTTGAACTGACCAATATCATCTGTACCAAACAAAATCTGCCGATGCAGATTCGAAAGACTTACCTTATCATGATCAGCGATACCAATATGTCCCACTCCTGCTGCCACCAAGTATTGCACAAGGGGACAACCCAATCCACCTGCTCCGATGATCAGCACACGAGAAGCTAATAGCGCATCCTGTGCTTTCTCACCAAAACCCTTCAGGATCAGCTGTCGTTGATATCGTTCGTATGATTTTTCTTTTCCCATGATCATCCTCCTGAGAATGGTGGCATGATGGCGATCTTGCTGCCCGGTTCAATCACTGTATTTCCGGTGATCATGCGATTGTTCACGGCAACCATGAAAGTGGCATTGGCCAGTGCCGGATATTTTTCTTTCAGCTGCGTCATGAGTTGATCCGTATCGGCAACATGATCACAGGACAAGGTTGTAACACCCGTCAGATCCGTCAATTGTCCAAAAAACAAAACCTCCATATACTAATTTATGTCAGCAATAGTTTGGCGGATGCCGTCAGGAGAACAACTGCCAACAGGTATTTCAAAACAGTCTGATCAAATCGCTTTGCGCCGAACCATGCTCCCAGGGACCCTCCCACAAAAGCCACCCCCACATAGGCCATCATGCCCGATTGAAAATCGATCCCTTTTGTGATCTGTCCCGCTAAACCCGATAGTGAATTTACGAAAATGAAAAGAGCGCTGATAGCAGCCGTCTGTTTCTGGTTGGTCCATGCCAGCAGCAACAATACAGGCGAAAGAATAATCCCTCCCCCAATACCGATGAGGCCGGATAAAAATCCAATGATGGCACCGATGAGCAGAGAAATAAATACATCAGGCGTTTTCAGTTCATCGATGGTTTTGTTGGGGAATGCCACCAACCGGATCACTGGAAACAAGAGAAGGATGCCTAGTATTTTTTTGTAGATGGCTGCATCCAGGCTGATCATGCCCCCCAAAAAAGAGAAGGGGATCGAGGCCAACGCGAAGGGAAGAAAGATCTTCCACTTGAAATGACCGCCTTTGAAAAAGAGGATGAATGCGGAAAGCGAAACAAAGAGATTGAGCAAGAGGGCTGTAGGCTTCATGAATTCAGGAGTCATGCTGAACAGCGCCATCAGTGCCAGATAGCCGCTGGCACCCCCATGTCCGACAGCTGCATAGAGAAA
>RFVQ01000203.1 GCA_009922495.1 Chitinophagia bacterium | reverse complement strand
CTTTAATCGATCGATGGTTATTTGAAGTTCTGGTTTGTTGAATTTAAGATTCACATCATTGCCTTGGAATACGGGACTCTTGACCACTTCATCTATGAACAGAGGAACTTTTTCTTTGAGTTTGTCAAAGTTCAGATTCTGGACTACGAACTGAACGGGTAATTGCCCTCTGCCCGCCTGACCAACGGAGATGGTCTGTTCCTGAACCACCAACACCCTGACGTTGGTATAGTCCTTGAACATTTTATTGAGTTTCTGGGCAATTTCATTCTGGCTTCTTTTCCGTTCACCGGCATCAACCAGTCCCATGCTGATGGAAGCAGCATTGGCCCCTCCGCTTCCGGAAAAGTTGGGCGCAAAGGAAAGGACCACGTATCGCTCTGGAACAGAGTCCATGATGGTTTGTGTTAATTCATATACCACCTTGTCCATGTAGTCGAAATCAGTGCCTTCTGGGGCGAGAATACTGGCCCTTAACCTGTTTCTGTCTTCCAAAGGAGCCAATTCAGAAGGGAGTTTTTTGCCGATGAAATAAATGGTCAATCCGCAAGCCACAACAATGGCCAGTGCGATCCACCTTCTTTTCATGAACGCGTTTAACAAACGCTGATAACCCGTTTCCATGCCCCTGAAGAAGGGTTCGGTTTTGGTATAAAACCAGGAATGTTTGTGAACATTCTTTTTGGTCAGGTAGATATTCAGAACAGGGGTGAGGGTAAGTGATACAAAAGCAGATATCAAGACTGCGCCTGCCACAACGATACCGAATTCTCGGAACAATCTTCCTACAAAACCTTGCAAGAATATGATGGGAAGAAATACAATGGCCAATGTGAGGGATGTGGATACGACCGCAAAAAAGATCTCCTTGGATCCTTCTTTGGCGGCTTTCCATTTGTCCATGCCCTGTTCTATCTTTTTGTAGATATTTTCCGTAACCACGATACCATCATCCACCACAAGACCTGTAGCAAGCACCAAAGAGAGAAGCGTCAATACATTGATGGAAAAACCTGCCAAGTACATGATGAAGAAAGCCCCAACCAAGGCCACCGGAATATCGATGAGGGGTCTAAATGCAATTGACCATTCCCTGAAAAACAGATATATGATGATAACCACCAAAAGGATGGCTATGATCAGCGTTTCTTTTACTTCAGTAATGGCCTTCCTGACAAATAAAGATCGATCAAAACCTATTTCCAGAATGATGTCTTGTGGGAGGTCTTTTTTGATCTGTTCCAAACGCTTGTAAATCTCATCTGCAATTTCCACGTGGTTGGAACCTGGCTGGGCTACAACTGCGAGGTTAACCGATCTTACATTGTTTTTTCTGGTGACAGACTCTTCGTTTTCCGGACCAATGATGGCATATCCGATATCCTTTAATCTGATGATGTTTCCTTCTGTTTGTCTGACGATCAGGTTGTTAAAATCTTCTTCTGTGGTGAGTTTTCCGTATGCTTTTACGGTAAGCTCTGTTACATCCCCTCTGACTTTTCCTCCCGGCAATTCAACATTTTCCCTGTCCAATGCTGTCTTGACATCCTGGATCGTGAGTTTATAGGCAGACAACTTTACTGGATCGAACCAAATCCTCATGGCCGGTCTTTGTCCGAAAATATTGACCCCACTCACCCCAGTGATGGTTTGAAGTCTTTCCTGGACGATGTTTTCTGCCAAATCGCTCAGCTCGAGCAAGGTTCTTTTATTGCTCTGCATTTGCATGAACACAATTGGATCAGAATCTGAGTCTTGTTTGGCAACAGTGGGAGGGGCATCGATATCCTGTGGTAGCCTTCCTGCAACCTGAGACACTTTTTCCCTTACATCATTTGCGGCTCTTTCGAGATCGATACCCAATTCAAACTCAACTGTGATGTTGCTGCTGCCTTGTGAACTGGAAGAGGTGATATTCTTTACTCCTTCGACACCATTAACGGCTTTTTCAAGCGGCTCTGTGATTTGTTGTTCGATGATCTCTGCATTGGCACCAACATAAGTAGTACGAACATTTACGACGGGCGGGTCTATGGCAGGATATTCCCTTACACCCAGAAAGCTGTATCCAATAAATCCAAATATGATGATCACAATACTGCAAACAACTGCAAATACCGGTCGTTTTATGCTGAGTTCTGAGAGGTTCATGAAACTTTGTTTGTATTTGACTATTGAAGCTTAGATAGTTTCAGCTTTGAATCTTTTCTGATGAAGAGCAAACCCGTTGTAACCACCGTATCACCAGGTTTGATGCCACTGATCACCTGGATGGTTTCCGACCCCCTGATTCCAGTAGTTACGGTAGTGAATTCGGGCTTTCCGTCTTTGAAAAGTACAACCTGTTTGGCTCTGGCATTGGGAATGATACATTGAGTAGGTACGATAACAGCTTCATTATTTTGAGAAAGGGTAAGATTAACCTTTGCAAAAGTGCCCGGAACAAGTTTTTGGGCCCCGTCATTCACAGTTGCCAGGACCTTTAGGTTCCTGGTATTCGCCTCAACCACGCTTTCTGAAGCGAGAATGGTGGCATGTTGTGTGCCTTCAATTCCTTCTATCTTGAATTCAATTTTCATGCCCTGGCGAATGTCATTGCTGTACTTTTCAGGGATGCTGAAGCTGATTTTTTTCTTGTCAACCTGGCTGATGCTGGTAATGACAGTCGCTGGTGTGATATAGGCACCGGGGCTTATGCTTCTCAATCCCATTCTTCCTGCATAAGGTGCCCGGATCTCTGTTTTGGCAATGTTCACTTCTGTTAATTCAATGTCTGCCTTGATGTTGTTCACTTGCAGAAGACTTAGATCATAGTCTTGCTGACTGATGCCGTTTATTTTCAAAAGCTCTCTTTGGCGTTCCTCTGTTTTTTCGGCAATTTTCAACTGAACCTTTAATTTTTTCAATTGTGCCTGCAGGTCTCCATCAAATAATTTTACCAGCAGTGCGTTTTTGGTAACATATCCCCCCTCGTTAAAGTTGATTTGTATTATCCTGCCAGACATTTCTGGTCTGATTTCTGTCAGCTCGAAAGGCAGAATGTTTCCAGCTACTTCAATGCCTTCAGAAAGTGAAGTTGGATGAATGAGAATGGCCTCTACTGCAATTGGGCCCATTTTAGAACCGTCAGTTGTTTTTTTGGCATCTTTTTTCTCTTCGCAGGCAACAAAAGTTAGCAGAAGGAGGGTGGCTATGCAAATCTTTTTCATAAAGCGAAACTATAAGGAAATTTTTGTAAAAGCTACTGAATTTGATGCGATTAACAGCAAAAACTTGCTGTTTTTATCCACTAAATCAATTCATCAGCAATGGAAATTAACTGTTGCTGCTTCCAGCTGCCCTTTTCAAGGGTTTTGGCATAATCCATTAGCCATCTTCTGGTAAAGGATTTCTTTTCAGATACAGCAATAGCGTCAGCAGGGGAGTGATGGCCGATTTTTTTGTAATAGTTTTCAATATCGTTATGGGTATACACCTGTC
>RFVQ01000202.1 GCA_009922495.1 Chitinophagia bacterium | reverse complement strand
ATCTGTGTAAAACGGGTATTACCAGAACCAGCAAAACCGCGGGTGGTTACCGTTTTAAAAGTAAGACTGGATGCAACCATGTCAACTCCTTTGAGGTTGTAGGCAATATCGAAGTAATCTGCAGCAGGAGCATTCCTGATAGCAGCCGTATTAACCCTTTCAATAGAGACAGGTGACTCTAAGATTCTTGTAGGGGTTCTGGTGGCTGATACCACTACTTCCTCTCCTAAAACTGAGGATGGTTTCAGGGAAACATCTGCCAACTGTCCGGCACCGGAAACATTTACTTCAGAAATGCCAAATCCAATAGAAGAGAACAATAATGTTACGGGAAATTTGGTGGAGGATGGAAGACTGAGGCGAAATCCGCCCTTGGGATCGGTAAAAGTTCCCACTGTACTTCCTTTGAGTGTTACTGAAACTGAACCCAGTGATTCACCTCCTGAAGCATTCTTCACAGTACCGGTGATGACCACATTTTGCGCATTAACGACAGCTGGCAGCATCAATAAAATGAATGTAGCCAGTCGAGCTAATTTTTTCATAAGCAGTAGTTTTGATCAAATTTTGGCCAAAATAGGCATTGTTACTATCATAAAAAAATTTAGAAACAACTAAAAAGCCCTATTGTTTGAGCGCGATAAAAATTGGCGGTTTGAAGTCAGCTTCCTAATTTTAAACACATGAATGCTTTTCAATTTCAGGGACAAACCTCCTTTTATTCAGGCAAGGTCAGAGATGTGTATACCATTGATAATAAATATCTTGTAATGGTTGCCAGCAATAGGATATCAGCTTTCGATGTAATTCTACCCAAACCCATACCCTTCAAAGGCCAGGTTTTGAATCAGATTGCAGCTTTTATGCTCAAGGCAACAGAGGATATTTGTCCCAATTGGCTCCTGGACGTTCCAGCTCCCAATGTTTCTATCGGCCGTAAGTGCACCCCTTTCAGAATAGAAATGGTAGTAAGAGGCAATTTGGTAGGTCATGCCTGGAGAACTTATCAGCAATCCAGGATCTTGTGTGGCCAAAGCATGCCAGATGGTTTAAAAGAAAATGACTTTTTCCCATCCCCTATCATCACACCTTCCACCAAAGCAGCAGAGGGACACGATGAAGATATTTCCGAAGAGGAAATTTTAAAACAAGGGCTTGCCAGTCCCGCTGAATGGGAAAAATTGAAAATGTACACGCTACAATTGTTCCAAAGAGGCAAAGAAATAGCCGCTAAACAAGGATTGATTTTGGCAGATACGAAGTATGAATTTGGAAAGATAGGAGATGTTATCTATTTAATGGACGAAATACATACACCCGATTCTTCCAGGTATTTCATTGCTGATGGATTTGAAGAAAGGCAGATGAAAGGCGAAAAACAAAAACAACTGAGCAAAGAATTCGTGCGTGAATGGCTGATGGCCAATGATTTCATGGGCAAGGAAGGTCAGGTTGTACCACAAATGTCCGATGAATGGATCCAAACCATTTCTGGAAGATATATCGACTTGTATGAAAAACTCATAGGAAAGAAATTTGAACCACTGCTTTTATCAGAAGATGAAACAAGGGAAAGGATCAATTCATCCATAGCTTTTTTGGCATCATGAGTTTTTGCTCCTGATGTCTTTCATGCGTTGCCTCGACTTATTAAATATGTTTTGGCCCTTGTCCAAACCTTTTCGTTTTGTTTTCTGCATTTCAGGAGAAAGTTGAATAAATTCTTTGCATTCTTCAGAGCAACATCCATTCAATTTTTCTTGGCATTCATCACATTCGATAAAAAGAAGGTGACAGGAACTATTTATACAATTGACATGCGTATCACAGGGTTTGCCACAAACATGACAGCTTGAAATAATGTCATCAGAGATTCTTTCACCAAGACGTTCATCAAAAACAAAATTCTTGCCTATAAAATGATTTTCCAATCCCTTCCGGCGAGCTTCATTTACATAGTTTATGATACCTCCTTCCAAATGAAATACATTTTTATACCCATTGTGGAGCATCCAAGCACTGGCTTTTTCACACCGAATTCCTCCTGTACAATACATGACGATATTCCGGTCCTTTTCATGCTTGAACATATCGGCTGCCATGGGTAATTGTTGTCTAAAAGTATCACTGGGTATTTCTATCGCATTCCTAAACCTGCCCACTTCATATTCATAATGATTCCTCATATCTATGACCAAAGTATTCTGTTCTTTGATCAATTCATTGAATTGTTCAGCATCTACATACCTCCCCTTGTTTTGCATTGAAAAGCCTGGGTCTTCTATCCCATCAGCTACAATTCTATTTCTTATTTTGATATCCAAAACATAAAATGAGTTCCTTCTTTCATCCACTGCGAGATTCAAACGCAATCCTTTTAAAGGAGCATGGGTATCAATAAATTCTTTTAGAGAATCAAGGTTAGTGGTCGGACAACTTATTTGCGCATTGATGCCTTCTGTTGCAACATAAACCCTGCCCAATATGTCTAGCGCTGCAAAATGCTCATACCATTTATCCCTAAACTGTTGCGTATCGTCGATTGGAAAATAGCAATAAAAGGAAATTGTATGCCTTGGAGTTGAATCGTTTTGGGCCTTTTGCTTCAATACGGCCCTTGATACACGGTTGTGCAAAGTTTTCATGTCAAATGTTTTAATTCATGTAGAACCCCGTTTACAGGACGGGCAAAACCATAAACATTGCAAAATTAAAGAAAAGATGATATCAATATTCAGTAAACAACTGCGTAAAGCCTTTGATGCCAATTTTTACACCATTGACAGGCATGATTTTATTTTGAAGGCCCCAAACATAATCCACCCGGAACAACTTGAACACATTGTCCATACCAATGAAAATTTCTGCATAATTTCTTTGTGGCATAAAAATAATATTGCTGCCAGTAATGAGACGCAAATTTAATTTCCTTAGGACTGGGACTTTATTGGTCAGCATTCCATTGAAAGAATACTCAAGAAAAATTGTATTGAACCAATTATCACTTGAAGAAAGTGAATAAAAGGGGGCTGCTTGAAAGCTTTGTACATATGGCATGGATATTCTGGTCAGGTTTCCCGGGAAATGATTGTAATCGGGAACGTAAAGTGATTTTCGATTGATAAACCCACCCATTTCTACCAAGTATTTTAGCTCACCTGCAATTTTGAAATTAAGCTCCTGTCCAATTGAAAATTTCCACTTGGAAAACGAACTGCTGCTGTTGAAAAGTTTTGGTATTCCTATATGATAATAAAGAGAAAATGTGGGTGCATTCCCATAGATCCTAGTAATCTTGTCTGGATACGCTATGTATTGGGTTCCGGGACGGTATGTAAGCCTCGCATTCCAAACGGATGCAATATTGGCCTCCATATTTTCAGCTGAGATCTCTGTTGGATAATTAGCCGTTATATTTTTCAATAAAGATGCTCCTGACCAAAGATGAATGTGATCCAGGTTGTTTAATGGCTTTCTGTTCTGAAAAGAATATCCTATTTCTACATCAAGTCCTTTCCCCAAATCTTTTGAATAATCAAA
>RFVQ01000201.1 GCA_009922495.1 Chitinophagia bacterium | reverse complement strand
AAGAGAATGGGGGGATGGATCACCATCCAATAATTCTGCAACAATACATTCAACCCATTGCCGTCGGTCAGGTATTTGCTCAGGTAATCAGGATCCTGAAAGATGGGCGCATCGGGGAATTCATTGCGCATCAACACAAAGGGATTGGTACCAATGCGTATATCAAAAAAGTAGATGCCGATCAGAAAGCTGGCAAGAAACAACTGCACCAGGCTCATGACCGTCATGACCGGGAACTCCCATTTTTTGGCCCACTTGATCAGCAATACACCCAGCACCGCATTCCAAAATCCCCATAACATGAAACTGCCTTCCTGCCCCTCCCAAAAACAACTCAGCAGGTATTGCATGTCGAGGCTGCGTTTCGAATGCTGATGGGCGTATTTGTATTCGAAATAATGATTGTAAATGATCAGGTAAAGGGTGAGGAACAAACCCACTACTGCCACCGCGTTCACGATGAAAGAAATCCTACTCAATTGTTGCCAGGGTTTCTCTTCCAGCAGCTCTTTCACCGTGGCTGCTTTGAAGTTGGCATAAGCAGCCACCAGGGCAGTAAAGAATGCCAAAAGGGTCAGGAACAGTCCGATCTGCCCGATGAGCAGATGCTCTCCAGTATAAGTGATCATAAAGTGGCTGCTTTTTCGTCTGTGTACTTGGATGGGCACTTGAGGACCATCTCCTTGCATTCAAAGGTCTCCCCTTCCATCATGCCTTTCATCACCACCCTTTGGCTTTTTTCAAAGTCGGTAGGCTTGGAATTGCGGTAAACCACCGGAGCAGAATGACCCAGGGAATCAACGGCAGTAAAAGCCAGGTAGTTGGGATCCTTGATGGGATCATAAATAACTGGTTTTGTGGTATCTACCTTGGCTATGATGTGGACGAATTTCCCTTCTTTCTTTTTGGCTGATTCGATGGAATCATAGGTGCTGATGTCATCCATCAGGGTCAGCAGCGCCGCGATTGCTCCGGCTATCAGCACCAATCCGAAAATGTGTAGTTTTTTCATAAATACAGGTGTGGGCAAAGTTAATTCATTCACTTAACTTGCACTCCGAATTTTACGAAAATGATAGCCGACCTTTCCCGGTTCGACCCCAATGGGGTGAGTGTTGCCAACAACAATTTATTCGGATTACCCTATACCGAAGAAACAGCAGAATTGATCATCATCCCCGTGCCCTGGGAAGTGACCGTTAGCTTCAAACATGGCACCGCAAGAGCACCGGAACATATCCTCAAAGCGAGTTTGCAAGTAGACCTCTATGACAGCCAATTCCAGAACAGCTGGAAGAAGGGCGTCTTCATGAAGCCGGTTGATAAAAAAACATTGCTCAAAAACGATTTCCTGCGCAAGGAAAATGAGCTCTATCTCAACTTCATCAACTCAGGTGAAAAAGTAGAGACCAACAAGTTCATGTGCAAGACCCTCAAGGATGTGAATGAAGGAACCGCCCAAATGAACGAATGGGTGCATGCACAATGCAAGGAGCAATTGGAGAAAGGAAAGAAAGTGGGACTCCTCGGTGGAGACCATAGTACCGCCTTCGGTTTGATCAAGGCACTGGCTGAAAAACATGATCATTTCGGCATCCTCCAAATTGACGCTCACTGTGACCTGCGCAAATCATATGAAGGACTGGACCATTCCCATGGTTCCATCATGTACAATGTGCTGCAGCAATTTCCACAAGTGAGCAAATTGATCCAATTGGGTATTCGCGATTACTGTGAAGCAGAATGGAACTACGTTTGTGAAAGTGATTACCGCGTCATTACTTATTTTGAAAAGGAATTGAAAGAAAGGCAGTTTGAGGGACAACACTGGTCGCTCATCGCTGATGAAATCATCAACCAGTTGCCGCAACATGTTTACATCAGTTATGACGTAGACGGACTGGATCCAAAGCTTTGCCCCCATACCGGCACTCCCGTCCCCGGCGGCTTTGACCTGGAACAACTCAACTACCTGTTCCGCAAGATCCGCAACAGTGGCAGAACCATCATCGGCTTCGATCTTTCTGAAACCGGTGTAAGTTCGGATGGATGGGATGAGAACGTTGGTGCCAGGATCCTGTTCAAATTGTGTAACCTGATGCTTTGCGATAAATAGGAAGCATGTCCAAGAAAAAGGTATACGACTATGTCGTCGTGCTGAAAAATCCAAAACGCTATCTGATCACCAACACCGGCTGGTTATTGTCCGTTTTGTCTATTCTCATCCTTGTGGTGAATCTCTTCATCGCACCCAAGAACTGGCTCCTCTATCTCTGTCTAGTTATTGTCTTGTTCTTCCTGATCAGCAATTTCATGGATCATAAAAAGAAGAAAGAGGTTCGTTTCAAATCCTTGCTGATCACAGCCGGCATAGGTTTGTTGCTGCTCACACCTTTTGAATATTCAAATGCCGTGCTGCTGATAGCAGGTCTAACAGAAGGATTTTTTTTACACAAAACCGAGATCGGGTTTACCGCACATGAAGTGGTGATGGCCAAACTTTGGAAAGAGCGGATGGCATGGAAAGACCTGAACAATGTGATCATCAAGGATGGCATGCTTACGATCGATTTCAAAAACAACCGCCTCATTCAGCTGCCCACGGATGATGAAGAGGATGATGAATATGAGGTGGACGACGATGAATTCAATGCTTTTTGCCAGGAACAACTGAAAGCAGCCAATAGCTGAGGTTTCGGTAACTTTGTACAACATGACACATTCACCCTATCTCCTGTATTCCGACGGCAAAGGCAATATTTTTGAGGACGAAACGCTGTATGCGATCGGTCGCGCTGGCTGGGATGCCTTCCCAGTTGAGACCGAAGAATGGATCCCCTTGCCTGATGGCGGATCGCTGTATGAGCTGCCCGGAAGAAAAGGGATTGGGATCGATGTGCTCACCGGAGATATGCGGCTTTGTGAAAAAGGTTGGGCTGTTGCGGCCTTCATCCCCCCGGCGCACACGGGCACATTTGTTGCGGCCTTTGAAACCGATCCGGATGCGGAAACCTTGCCCCTCTTTTGTTATACGGCAGCAGGCTGGTATGACAATGCTTTTTATGTAACGGCTGTTCGCATTGAAAAAGACATCCGCCAGGAATGTGCCGGTTATGATCCTGAAAAGATAGAACTCGGTGTGGAGCAGATGCTGGAAGCTTATCCCAACAACCGTTTGGTCAGCCATCTCGCTGAAACCTGCTGCAGGACCTATACCTGTCCCGCTGCCCGCAATTATTTCATCGGCCGCTGGGAATGTCCGATACCCACTTCCCCTGCCTGCAATTCCAATTGCATTGGTTGTATCTCTTTTCAACCCGAATCAGAATCGATCACCTCTCCGCAGGACCGACTGCAATTCAAACCCAGTGTAGAAGAAATTGTGGAGTTCACCGTCCCCCACCTGATGAACGCTCCTTATCCGATCGTGAGTTTTGGACAGGGTTGCGAAGGCGAACCCCTGCTGATGTGGGAAACGATCAAAAAAGCCGTTGCGGAAATCCGCAAGCATACCAATAGAGGAAGCATTAATATCAATAC
>RFVQ01000021.1 GCA_009922495.1 Chitinophagia bacterium | reverse complement strand
TTCAATCAAAAAGGGTTGAATCTCAACCAGCAAACTGCCTCTCGGCCTTTGCTGCAGATCATCTTTTTCTGTATCAAACGGTACAAATACTTTGGTATGGTCAATGGTAAAGGAGCCTTCAGACAAAGGAGTAATTTTCATCGGATATAATTTATCGCAAGATCATTTGCCTGTCTGCATCCAACCGGATCAGAATAAACAACAATACCGTAAAAGTAATAAGTGCAGTGCCCCCATAGCTCATGAATGGCAACGGAATTCCGATCACAGGCACGATACCAATGGTCATTCCGATGTTGATAAAGACATGAAAAAAGAAAACAGATGCCACTCCATAGGCATAGGCCCTGCTGAAGGTACTTCTTTGTCGCTCTGCAATGCGAACGATCCTGAACAATAAAAACAAATAAAGTCCAAGCAATACAATGCTGCCAAAAAATCCAAACCCTTCTCCTATTGTACAAAATATAAAATCGGTCCTTTGCTCTGGTACAAAATCATATCTCGTTTGGGTTCCTTTCATGAGACCCTTTCCCCAAAAACCTCCCGAACCGATGGCGATCTTGCTTTGTTTCACATTGTAATTACCCGCCTTCTTTTTGTCCTCCATTTTTTTGATATCCTCTTCACTCATGTTTTCTGTATCCACCTGAAAATCCTTGCCTACTGTGGCATAGATACGTTGCACTTGGTATGGTTTCAAAACATTGTTGAAGAAATAGGGAACAGCAAACCTCTGTATGCCAACACATACTGCCCAAATCATGATGGTATAGGTAAGAATGGATTTGCTGCGTTTGATTTGACGCCGTGATGCATAAATAAAAAGTGCCGCTGAGACGGTTAAAAGGATGGCCAATATATTTTGATCGATCAGCAAAGTAAGGATCACCAATACAGCAACAGAAAAACCAATTACCAGGATAAAGGAGGGCAGGCCCTCTCGGTACATGACCAGAAAAAATGAAAAATAGACCAATGCCAAGCCTGTTTCACTTTGGAGAATGGTCAAAACGGCAGGAACCAAAACAATGGCTGCTGCAATCAATTGTGACTTCAACTGATTGAATTTGAGATTGGCAGAAGAAAGGTATTTGGCCAATGCCAGGTTCACAAATATTTTACACAATTCAGCAGGCTGCAACTGAAAGCCCGAAAAACGGATGATGGATTTTGTACCCTTTACATCCGTATGAAAAGGAAATACCAGCAAAAGCAGGATGATGCCGATTGCATAAAAAATATTGGAAGTAGCCGTGAAGAATTTGCTGTCAGTCAACAAAATAAATACCGCCAGTACTGCACATATTGCAAAATAGAGCAACTGTCTGCTGTAGTCTGTTTGCAAAGAGAGGAATCCGGTCACCCATGATTCATCCCGATAGGTAGTGGCAAAGATGCTGGCAATCCCTGTTATGACCAGCAATACGTATACGACTACCACGGCCCAATCAACGCCCTTGGAAATATCAAATGAATTGTTCTTCATGATGGTTGATGGTTGCTTCTTTGTTGAATGCAATTTTTAAAGGAATATTTCTCCCGGGACCCGGGCCATTGGAACGATGGGCCGTTGCCCTCATTTGCAGCTTTCTTATCCGCTGTTGCCGCAAGGAATCCAATCTTGCTCTCTTCGTCTTTACGATGGGCAAGATGATTTCCGTTTGTTCTATCCTTTCCACTTCTTTCCATCTCAGAGCAGAAAGCGTATCCTTCAAGAATTTTTCCATGATCAGTCCAGCCATGGGACCTGCCCAAGTCGCTCCAAATCCTGCATTCTCAACTATAACTGCCACTGCAATTTTGGGGTTTTCTCTTGGAGCAAAACATACAAACCAGGAATGATCTTTTAATTTTTCCCTCTTCCCATAGATCAAACCATAGTTTTCAGCCGTACCTGTTTTTCCAGCTACGGATATGCCTTCGATCCTGGCAACTCTTCCTGTGCCACTCTCAATCACATCCTGCATTCCCAACTGCACGATTTCATAAATATCTCCGGGAATATTGGTCACATTGTGCCTTACTTTATAGCGATTCAAAATGGTGTCTGCAGCTGTTTGTCCATCAATTGATTTCACAATATGGGGCGTATAATAGAATCCTTTGTTGGCAATGATGCACATCATATTCGCCATTTGCAAAGGAGTTGCCTGCATCTCCCCCTGGCCAATTCCCAAAAAGACATTGGTACAGGAATTCCAGGATCGATTGTAGAGTTTGTTGTAGAAGGATGTGTCTACGATCAGCCCCTTGTCCTCACTGGGCAGATCAACGCCCAGCTTCACACCCAGTCCGAATGAATTCATGTATTGCTTCCACTTAAGGTATCCATTCACTGTTCCTGAAAGCCTGGGATTGTCCACTGCCAGTCGATAGATATGGGAAAAATAACTGTTACAGGAATTGGCCAAGGCCACCCTCAAATTGCCGGCATGCCCCGCTGTATTGTGGGTACATTTGATGGGCCTTCTGCATCCCAGATAGGCGCCTCCGCACCCAATACCAAAGTCAGGACTGATTACCCCTTCGTCCAATGCGATCAATGCCCCGGCTGGTTTGATGGTAGAGCCCGGGGGATATTGTCCTTTGATGGCCCTGTTGAACAAGGGCCTGGCCGTGTCCCTGAGCATCCATGAAGAATTTAGTTTTCTCAAACTTCCTGTGAGAAGGTTGGGATCGTAGGTGGGACCGCTGGCCATGGCAATGATGCCGCCCGTCTGAGGTTCAATGGCAACAATCGCACCCAGTTTATTTTTTAGCAACCGCTCAGCCAAAACCTGTACATCGATGTCGATGCTTGTCCTGAGATTTCTTCCTGCAATGGCAATGGAATCATACTTGCCTTTTTCATATGAACCTACAATTCGGTTCTTGTTGTCTTTGATTTGGTATCGCACACCTCTCTGACCCATCAACACCGGTTCATAATATCTCTCCAAACCGGTCAGTCCCATATAATCCCCCATCTGATAGAAATAATTGGTTCGCTTCAGAATATTGGAATCTACTTCTCCTACATAGCCAAGAATATGAGCGGCTGCCTTGTAGGGATAAGATCGGATGGGTCTTTCCTGTAGAAAAAATCCGGGTTCGAAACGAAAAATATTCTCCTGTAACTTGACAAAAGTTTCAATGGGTAAGGATGATTCAAAAACAGAGGGACGATAACGTCCGTTTTTGATGATGGCCCCAATGATTCTTTCCCTGAAAGCAGGCAGGTCAATGCCAAGGATATTGCAAATGCCGAGGGTGTCCAGCCCTTTCAATTGAGTAGGCATGACCATCAGATCATAGGTCTGCGTATTTTCCAAAATAGATCTTCCCTTTCTGTCAAAAATGATTCCCCTGTCTGGATATACAATCTTCTTGCTGACGGCATTGTCCAATGCCAGCAGGTCGTATTTAGAAGATGCCAATTGCAAGAACAATAGTCTGAGTGTCAAGACAACAAAGGAAACAAGGAAGATTACGCGAACAACGTTTTGTCTTGATTGATTGAATACGGGCATTGTTTCAATAAGGGGTTATGCCACAAAGGTAAGCATGCTTAGCGCAGTTTCGCATTCCTGTTCAGGAAAAGGTCTGTGATAAGAATCAGCAAGAGACTGAGCAAGCTGGTGGCGATCAATTTTCCTATGAAATAGAAAAAGCTTCCAAACTGCATCCATTCCAAGAGGATCATCCAAAAATGATGCAAGAGTGTCATGAACACCATATAGGTCCAATAGGGAACCGATCCCATGTTTTTTTGCGTGGGTTCCTGGTTGCCCCACTCTGTTGCTTCTTTGGGCAGCAAAAGTGTGATGAGAAAGGGTCTTGTATATCCTATCAGCAAGGAAGCTGCAGCATGCAGCCCGGGTGTTTTGTAAAACATGTCTACCAGCAATCCCGTGAGAAAAGCAATCCATAACAATTGCATCCTGCTGATCTTGAATGGCAACCAAAGGATAAAGGCAAAATAAAAATAAGGAACGATGAACTGATGCAAGGGCGGTATGCGCTGCATGATGAAAGCCTGAATGAACATCATCAGGATCAATCTGATTGTATTTTTGATCACCAGGTTCATTCTTTGATCGATAATTTTTTCAGTGCGTCCATTTCTTCCTGCAGCAAATTCCTGACTACATAGGCATGTTGCAACGAGTAGAAATCAACAGCAGTTCTGATCTTTAGCAAATAGGTATTGGTTTCCATGTCCTGCTCGACCTTCTCCACATAGCCAATGGGCATGCCCGGAGGAAAACGGTCTGAGTAGGGACTGCTCACAACGGTATCCCCTTTTTTCACGACTACGGTCTTGGGTATTTTGGTCAATTGCAGATACCGCGGATCCTTCCCATCCCAACTAACCTCCCCCAAACCACTGCCTTTTTTCATAACAGCAATGACCTTGGACTGCTTGTTCAAAAGGCTCATGACAGTGGACATGTTCTTGCTTACGCCCACAACAGTTCCTACGATCCCAGCGGGAGAAACCACTGCCATGTTGGGCTGAATACCCTGGTCACTTCCCCTGTGCAACATCAAGTAGTTCTGTTGAAGAAAGATAGAATTTGAAATGACCTTTGCTGAAAAAAACTGGTATTGACGGGTCTGAAGCGCAGAATCTATGCTGATGGTATCTTTTTGCAGCCGATAACCTGTGTCTGGAAGCATTTGACCGGAAGGCAAGAAGGAACGCAAACTGGCATTTTCATCTCTCAATCGATCATTTTCTTTCTTCAAAGTGAAAAACACTTCCACATTGTTCACTCTCCGGTTGATGTCACCTGATACCTCGGAAGAAAACATGCCATAGACAGAATGATGAAAGCGATTGTAGCTGAAGAGCATTACCAAGGAAGTAACCTGCAATACAAGAAACAAAATGAACACACTGTACCGCCTGAGAAATAAAAAAATATTACGCATGGAAAAGCGGCTCCAAAGATTTTAGATTGTCCTGCATCATCTCATGATGAAGGGGAAATTCTGATAATTTTTCAGTGCAAGACCGGTTCCCCTTACCACACTTTTCAACGGATCTTCTGCAACATGCACCGGAAGTTTTATTTTATTGGACAATCTCTTGTCCAATCCCCTTAACAAAGCTCCACCACCCGTCAAATACAAACCTCTTCTGTATATGTCTGCAGCCAATTCGGGCGGAGTTGTTTCAAGCGCCTTGAGGATGGCTTCTTCAATCTTGAAAATAGATTTGTCCAATGCCTCAGCGATCTCCTGGTAACTAACCATGATCTGCTTGGGGATACCAGTTACAAGGTCCCTTCCATTCACCGGAATGTCATCAGGCGGATTGTCAAGGTCCTTCATGGCCGCTCCAATGTTGATCTTGATCTGCTCAGCAGTGCGTTCACCAATGAGCAAGCTATGGTATCTCCGCAGCGCCTCCATGATATCGGCTGTGAATTCATCACCGGCGATACGAATGGACTGATCACAAACGATACCCGCAAGAGCGATGACTGTAATACCGGTGGTACCTCCACCGATATCAATGATCATGTTGCCGATGGGTTCAGTTACGTCTATGCCAATACCCAAGGCAGCCGCCATGGGTTCATGAATCAGGTATACTTCTTTGGCTCCTGCTTGTTCTGCACTGTCACGCACTGCCCTCTTTTCAACTTCGGTGATGCTGGAGGGGATGCATATCATCATTTTCCAGCTGGGAGGGAACAGGGGTTTCTTGGGATAGATCAATTTGATCATTTCCCTGATCATCAGTTCCGCTGCATTGAAATCTGCTATCACCCCATCCTTCAAGGGGCGAACCGTACGGATGCTTTCATGCGTCTTTTCGTGCATGAGCAAGGCCTTCTTGCCCACTGCCAGCAATTGCTTGGGATTGTTCCTGTCCAATGCCACAATCGATGGCTCATTCACAACGATTTCGTCGTCATGAATGATAAGCGTATTGGCAGTTCCCAGGTCGATTGCAATGTCTTGGGTAAACCATGTAAAAAGTCCCATTCCGTCAGTGTTTTAAAAGCTCTACAAAGTTGAAACAAATAACCCAATAAACAATCAGAATTTTTATCGAGACATAAACTCGTATCCGATGTCTTTTCTAAAATTCATGTTTTCGAAATGGATCTTCTCAATGGCATTGTTAGAAAGGGAAACAGCCTCCTGGATATTGCTTCCATAGGAAGTAATGGCAGCCACCCTGCCTCCATTGCTCAACCAATTTCCATTTTCTTCACGGATACCGGCGTGAAAGGCAAGGGTATCGCCAGCAGTTGCTTTGTCCAACCCCTGGATCAGCTTGCCTTTTTCAAAATCACCTGGATACCCCCCACTTACCAACACCACAGTAGCAGCGGATCTGGGGTCAAATTGGACGGGCGTTTCCGCCAATCCACCCTGCTGCATACGCAGGAACAATTCAACCAGGTCTGACTGCAATCTCGGCATCACCACTTCTGTTTCCGGATCCCCCATTCTGCAATTGTATTCGATCACATAGGGATCCCCGTTTACGTTGATCAATCCAAAAAATACAAATCCAAAATAAGCAAGGTTTTCACTGTGCAATCCTGCAATGGTTGGCCTTACAATTCTTTCCATCACTTTTTGCATGAACTCGCCTTGGGCGAAAGGAACGGGACTGACTGCCCCCATGCCACCGGTATTGGGACCGGTATCCCCTTCACCAATGCGTTTGTAGTCTTTTGCCTCCGGAAGGATCACAAACTCTCTTCCATTCGTGAGCGCAAAAACAGAGAGTTCCACGCCACTCAAAAACTCCTCCACTACCACCTTTGCGCTGGCAGCACCGAAACGCGCCTCCTGGATCATGTCAGCAAAGGTTTCCAATGCCCATGCATGGCTTTCTGCAATCACCACCCCCTTCCCTGCAGCCAAGCCATCTGCCTTCAATACGATCGGCAAAGCATGCTGCTTCAGGTAGTCAACTCCCTCTTCGTAATTGTCCTTTGTAAACTCTCTGTAAGCAGCTGTTGGAATTCCATGCCGCCCCATAAAAGCCTTGGCAAAGGCCTTGCTTCCTTCCAACTGCGCTGCGGCTGCAGAAGGGCCCACTATGATCATCTGTTCCAGCTCCTTTTGTGACCGCAAATGATCATATATACCGTTGACCAATGGATCTTCCGGTCCCACTACTACCATTCCAATCGACCTCTCCCGGCAGCATGCAGTGATCGCATCAAAATCATTGACGCCAAAGGAGAGATTTTCTCCCACAGCAGCGGTTCCAGGATTGCCTGGCGCAATGTAAAGATGGTCGCAAAGGGGACTTTTCCGAAGTTTCCAGGCGATGGCGTGTTCACGGCCGCCCGAACCGAGTAAGAGTATGTTCATGATGATCCCTGATTGTGGGGGTAAAAGCTGCGGCGAAGATACAAATTGCTTATTTTAGGCCAATCAACAAATACCGATTGCATGACAACCCATTCTAACCAAAGACATCCCAAAGGATTGGCCGTTCTCTTCGCAACAGAAATGTGGGAACGCTATAACTATTATGGCATGAGAGCCATCCTGGTTTTGTTCATGACCAAGGCCCTGCTCTTCTCCAAAGAATTCTCCTCTCATCTTTATGGCGGCTATACCAGCCTGGTATATTTGACTCCTTTGGTAGGGGGATACATTGCCGATCGCTTCTGGGGCAACCAACGCTCGATCATCATTGGGGGATTGGTCATGGCGCTTGGAGAGTTCATCCTCTTTTTTTGCGGTAGCACTTATGCATCGGACCCCCAACTTTCAACCTTTTTGTTCTTCACAGGATTGGGTTTCATGATCTCTGGCAACGGTTTTTTCAAACCCAATATTTCTGCTCTGGTGGGACAAATGTATCCCAAAGGCGATAGCAGAATTGACTCCGCCTATACCATCTTTTACATGGGTATCAATGTGGGGGGTGCGCTGGGTCCCTTCATATGCGGACTCGTTGGCGATACCGGCAATCCTGCGGATTTCAAATGGGCCTTCTTAGCAGGTGGAATCGGGATGCTCCTCAGCGTGCTCATCCAGTATCTTTTTCACAAAAAATATGTGAAGGACCCTTCTGGCAATACATTGGGGCTCACTCCGGCAGCTGCTCCAGGGTGGACCAAAAATCTTTTGATAACGGTATCCGGCTTGGCAGTATTTGCGACCATTTCCGCAGGATTGCTGTACATGGATTCAGGACTGGCCAAGATCAACCATTGGGGTTTCAACATTGGGGGAATTGAAATAGGAACCTCTTTGCTGACCAACCTGGTTTTTCTTCTTTCTGCTTCGATCATCACCATTGCCTTGATTGTATTTACCGACAAAACACTTTCCAAACTGGAGAAAAGCAAGGTGCTGGTTATTTTCACCGTATCCTTCTTCGTGGTCTTTTTTTGGAGTGCCTTCGAACAAGCGGGCGCCTCTCTTACTTTTTTTGCCGATGAACAAACCAACCGCGACCTCGGATTTTTTGTGGTACCGGCAAGCTTCTTCCAATCGCTCAACTCAATCTTTGTTGTAACGCTGGCTCCTTTCTTTGCATGGCTTTGGGTTAAACTGGGAAAGAACGATCCCTCCTCTCCCACCAAAATGGCCATCGGACTTTTTCTCCTTGCCTTGGGGTATCTCTGGATCGCTTTCGGGGTCAGCAATGTTCAACCCGGCATCAAAGTGAGCATGATATGGCTGGTAGGCATGTATGCCATGCATACTTCCGGTGAACTCTGTCTTTCTCCCATCGGACTTTCACTCGTGAACAAGCTCGCACCTTTGAAATTTGCCTCTCTGCTCATGGCCGTTTGGTTCACCGCCAATGCCTTTGCCAACTACCTGGCCGGCGCTTTGAGCAGTTTGTATCCAGATGGTGGAGTTGCCAAAAATATCATGGGATACAGCATCCACAACAACTACGATTTCTTCATGTTGTTCGTGGTCATGGCCGGGACTGCTGCCTTGATCCTCTTTTTCCTTTCCCGAAAACTCCAGAACCTCATGAAAGATTGATCCTATCGGATCCCTTAAACTACAACCTTTCACATGGCTGCTAAAAAATTTCAACCTTTCATTGCACCGGAAACGCTAATGAAAGAATTCACCCTCAAGGCAGTGATCACCGGTGCCTGCTTTGGCATCATCTTTGGTGCTGCTACCGTATACCTGGCTTTGAAAGCGGGACTCACTGTTTCGGCTTCCATCCCTATTGCCGTGATGTCGATCGCACTCAGCAAATTGTTTCTGCGCACCACCATTCTGGAAAACAACATCATCCAGACAACTGGTTCTGCCGGCGAAAGCATCGCTGCCGGTGTGGTTTTCACCTTGCCCGGATTTCTTTTCCTGAGTGAAACCAGCAGTGCTGATTATTTCAATTATATCACCATCCTGGTATTGGCCGTTTTCGGTGGCATGTTGGGAACATTGATGATGATTCCGCTGCGTTCTGCCCTGATCGTGAAAGAACATGAAACCCTTCCCTATCCGGAGGGAACAGCCTGTGCATCGGTGTTAAAGGCTGGTGAGAAAGGAGGTGATTTTGCCAAAACCGCTTTTGCAGGATTGGGGTTGGCAACAGCCTATGCCTTTTTGCAAAAGGTATTCCACGTGGTTGCAGAAACCCCTTCTTATATCACTGCACAAACCAATAAATATCTTCCCTCTGCCAAAATTAGCGGAGAGATCACACCCGAATACCTCGGTGTGGGTTATATCATTGGCCCGAAAATCGCAGGGGTATTGGTGGCCGGTTCCGTACTCACCTGGTTTGTTTTCAACCCGCTGCTGGCAACGGTTGTGCCGGGTGATGTGGTAGCCCATCAGCTTGTCAAACTGGGTTATTTGAAAGATCTCGCCACACCAGGGGGACCGGGTGGATGGGACCCTGCATCGCATCAATTTGCCGACTGGTCAGTTGCCATCTACCGTGCTTTTGTTCGCCAGATCGGGGCCGGAGCAGTGGCAGCAGGCGGATTCATCACCCTAATCAAAACCATTCCTACCATCATTTCCTCCTTCAAGGGAAGCCTTGGCAGTGTTCGTGCAGAAGGAAACAAAGAAGTTGCCATCAGCCGAACCGAACGAGATCTCTCCGTGAAAATTGTGATCTGGGGGAGTCTTGCGCTCATCCTATTAATGACCATCATGCCACAGATCCCAGGAGAAAGCCTGGCCAGTAAATTGCTGATCGGTGTATTGGTGGTTTTGTTTGGCGCCTTCTTTGTAACAGTTTCCTCAAGGATCGTTGGACTGATCGGTTCTTCCAACAATCCCATCTCTGGGATGACCATTGCCACCATCATGGGTACCTGTTTGGTATTCATTGCAGTGGGGTGGACAGGTAAGGTTTTCGAACCCATGGTGCTGGTGGTGGGCGGTATGATCTGTATTGCCGCTGCAAATGCCGGAGCTACTTCCCAAGACCTGAAGACAGGCTATATTCTGGGGGCTACTCCCAGGGCACAGCAGATTGCTTTGTTCATTGGTGCCATCGTTTCTTCTATCGCAATCGGTTTCACCGTGAAATTGCTGGATACCCCAACACAGGATATGCTCGCCTCGGGTATTACCCATGCCATCGGAACGGATCAATACCCAGCCCCACAGGGAACACTGATGGCAACACTGATCAAGGGGATCCTATCCTTCAACCTTGATTGGCAATTTGTATTGGTGGGAGTGGCCATCGCCATCGTGATGGAACTCTGTGGCATCAAAGCTTTGAGCTTTGCCATTGGTATCTACCTACCCTTGTCCACCACTTTGCCCATTTTTATAGGGGGTGCCATCAGGGGATGGGTTGACAACAGCAGAAAAAAGAAACATGCACCTGACAACCAGGAAGAAGAAGACCTGAGCAGGGGGAACCTCTTTGCCACAGGTCTTGTGGCAGGCGGTGCCATAGCAGGCGTGATTGTAGCCTTCTTGTCTGCCAATGAAAAAATAGCAGCCCAACTCAACTTGTTGAATCTTGAAGAAAAGATCGTTCATGCCTGGGGTGAACAAGGTTATTATTTACTGGGTACATTGTTCTTCTTTGCAATGGCCTTGATTCTTTACCGGGTAGCCATGAAAAAAGAAACCACTGATCAATAACGCTTATGCAGACAAGACACTTGAAGTTTTTATTGCCCTTCAGTCTTTTTGTACTGGCTTATCTCGCCTTTACCCAACGCGGCTGGCTGATAGCATCACCGGTGATCTACGCATTTGGGTTTATACCACTGCTGGAATTGCTGATCCCGCTTTCAAAAGAAAACATGACGGAGGCGGAGGAGAAAATTGCCAAAGACGACAGGATCTATGACTGGTGGCTCTACATAATTGTTCCACTGCAATATGCAGCACTCGTTTTCTTTCTTTTTTCCCTGCAGGAAGAAGGATTGCCCACCTGGGAAAAGTGGGGGAGAATTGTGGCCATGGGCCTGCTTTGCGGAGCCTTTGGCATCAATGTGGGACATGAACTGGGGCACAGAAGATTCTTGTACGAAAGGAACCTGGCCAAAGCATTGTTGCTTACATCCCTCTACATGCATTTTTACATTGAACACAACAAAGGACATCACAAAAATGTATCCACCAAAGAAGACCCCAGCAGTGCCAGAAAATGGGAGCCGATCTATCTCTTCTATTTCAGGACTGTAATCTTTGGATTTTTTTCTGCGTGGAAAATTGCAGCTGATGACCAAAAGCGAAAAGGCAAGCCCGTACTGCATTTTAGCAATCAGATGATCCAGTTCCAACTGTTGCAGATCATTTTTATGGCGGCGATCTACTTCTTTTTTGGAAAAGACATCACGCTATCCTTTATGGCTTCCGCCTGCATCGGATTCTTGTTGCTGGAAACAGTGAACTACATCGAACACTACGGATTGCAAAGAAAGAAAACAGCAGAGGGATACGAAAGAGCCATGCCCGAACACAGCTGGAACAGCAGTCATATCCTGGGCAGGCTGATGTTGTTTGAATTATCAAGGCACAGTGACCACCATTATCTTGCCAGCAGAAAATACCAGGTATTGCGACATCACGAAGATGCACCACAGATGCCCACCGGTTATCCGGGCATGATGATCCTGTCACTCATCCCACCACTCTGGTTCAGTGTGATGCACAAAAGGATGGAACGATTCAGTCGTCCTGCTTAGGAAATGATATCCGCGCCAAAATAAGGCCTGAGTACTTCCGGAATGATGATTCCTTTCTCTGTCTGGTTGTTTTCCAGCAAACTTGCCAATATGCGGGGCAATGCGAGTGAACTGCCGTTCAATGTATGAAGCAATTGTGACTTGCCATTTTCATCTTTGGTGCGGATCTTCATCCTGTTTGTCTGGAAAGTTTCAAAGTTGGAAACCGAACTTACTTCCAACCATCTTTCCTGCGCTGTGCTGTACACCTCGAAGTCATAGGTCATGGCTGATGCAAAACCCATATCCCCTCCGCAAAGGCGGAGAATTCTGTAGGGTAGGTTGAGCGATTGTATAAGCCTCTCAACATGCTCAACCATTTGTTCCAGGACGGCATAGCTTTCTGCCGCATGGGTGATACAAACGATCTCTACTTTGTCGAACTGATGAACCCTGTTGAGGCCGCGTACGTCTTTGCCAAAACTACCCGCCTCTCTTCTGAAACAAGGTGTATAGGCGGTCATTTTCTTGGGCAATTCTGCGGCAGGAATGATTTCATCCCTGTAAATATTGGTAATGGGCACTTCAGCAGTGGGGATCAGGTAGAGGTCATCTAAGGCCATATGGTACATCTGGCCTTCTTTGTCGGGAAGCTGACCTGTTCCAAACGCAGAGGCGTAATTCACCACATGTGGGGGAACGTATTCCGTATAGCCTGCAGCGATATTGTAATCCAGAAAATACTGGATCAGGGCCCTTTGCAGCTTGGCACCACGTCCCTTGTACAGCGCGAATCCGCTGCCGGTTATTTTGACGCCTGTCTGAAAATCAACCAGGTCATACTTTGTGATCAGATCCCAGTGCGGTACTGCCCCCTCGTATAATTTCGGGATGTCACCATGTGTCCTCACCACTTCATTGTCCTCTGCCGTCAATCCGGTTGGCACCAGGTCATTGGGCAAGTTGGGCAATCTTAACAGCAATCCCTCCAGAAGGGCTTCTGTTTCAGCCAATTTGCCGGAAATTTCATCAATGGATGCCTTGAGGGCACTCACTTCCTGCTTTTTGGCCTCGGCTTCTTCCTTTTTCCCCTGCGCCAACAATGCACCGATATCCTTGGAAGCGGTGTTACGCTGTGCCAGTTTTTCATCCGACTGAAACTGAAGGTTTTTGCGGTTGTCATCTGCCTCAATGATCTTTTCGATCAATTCGAGGTCTTTGAAGTTTTTTTTCTTCAAAGCTTCCACCACTTTTTCCTTGTTGTTGCGAATGAAGGCCAATTGGAGCATGCCGGCAAAATTTTGGCAAAGATAAGCAATCGCCACAGAAGCTTTAGCTTTGCAGCATGCAGATAACAGATGATCTTCAGGCAAGATGGTGGAAACTGGAAGAAAAGCTGATCACCCGATTCGGGAAAAAACCTGATCTGGAGTCCATTTTGTTCCTGATTGGTGTGCAGGAAACAGGTGGCGCAGGACATAGCTTTACCAAGGAACAAAAGCAGGACTTGATGCATGTAGCGGTATGCACGATATTGGGACAAAGCGGATATTACCGTCATGCGGGTTGGGACCAGGATGGCTGGCCCCATTTCGAACAGCTGAAAGAGCTTCCGAGCATGAACCTGATGGAACAGGATAATTTCCTGAAAGACCATGTGCTGTTCTATTTTGAACAAAACGAATTCTGATGAGCCGTTTTTTCTTGCCTTTATTGCTTTTGGTTCAATTTCAAGTGCTTTCACAACCGATTGCCAGGATCAGACAATCAGACTTGAAAAAAGACGTGCTGATGAGAACAGATTCAGGGGACATGGTTTTGCGGCTATATGATTCGACACCCCTGCACAGAGACAACTTCATCAGGCTGGTCAAGTCAGATTATTATGAAGGCATTGGTTTTCACCGCATCATCGCGGGATTCATGATCCAAGCCGGTGATGAAAGGACCAAACCAACAGCCGACACCAACAAGCTGATGAAGTCCTATACCCTACCCGCCGAATTCGTGCCTACTTATTTTCATAAAAAGGGAGTATTGGCTGCGGCAAGGATGGGTGATAATGTGAACCCCAAAAAAGAGAGCAGTGGTGTGCAGTTCTACATCGTTCAGGGCAGGGTCCACAACGATGTTTCATTGGACTCTGTTGAAACCTTCCGACTCAATGGCAGAAAAATACCGGCTGCCCACAGGGAAGTTTATAAAATGTCAGGGGGATCCCCACACCTCGATCAGAATTATACCATATTTGGAGAGATGGTGAGAGGCTTTGATGTATTGGATAAAATCGCCGGAACCAAGACCAATGGAAAACTGGGAGGCGACAAACCCTTGTCCACCATCAGGATCAAGGAGGTTAAATTGATCAGAAGAAGAAGCCAGGGATAGATGATCTTTTGGGATGGAAAAATGGATAGCTTGAAAAATTAGAGTAAACTTGCAAAAAATTATCAATCATGAATTTCCCAGAAAATCTGCGCTATACCAAAGAACACGAATGGATTGCTGTTGACGGAAATACTGCCACTGTTGGCATCACTGAATTTGCCCAGGGAGAACTGGGAGATATCATTTACGTGGATATCGATTCCATTGGCAAGGAATTCAGTGCTGATGCTGTTTTTGGTACTGTAGAAGCAGTAAAAACCGTAAGCGATCTTTTCCTCCCATTGGCTGGTACGATCACGGAGAAAAATGCATTGTTGGACAGCCAGCCTGAACTCGTCAACCAAGATCCCTATGGTGACGGATGGATGGTAAAAATGACCCTTAGCGATCCCTCTCAGTTAGAAGGCCTGATGGATGCAGCCGCCTATAAAGCATTGATCGGAGCATGATCGTATGAAAAAAATCTTTCAATCAATATACCCGTCCCTGGTCTGGACGGGTATAGTTTTTTGGCTCTTGACCATGGATACTTCCCAGTCAGGAGGGTTCAGTTCTCTCAAATTGATTCCCCACTACGACAAACTCATTCACCTGGGGATCTTCGCTTTGTTTTCAATGCTCTGGACTGTTTTTTTAACTGCAAGAATTAGCGGCAAATCAAGAAATCTATACCTGCTGGTGGTTTTAATTGGCTCCTGCTATGGCATGGGCATGGAGTTCTATCAACTCTATTTTACAAACCGTTCTTTTTCTTGGTGGGATGGATGGGCCGATGCCATTGGCACAACCCTGGGAGTCTGGTGGGCATCAAAAAAGCCCCTATGGAAATAGGGGCCGTAACCAAAACTAACTGCTTATGAGAAAACTTCTTTCTTTATATGAGATGCTGAGTGAACAGGATTTCCATTTTTTCTTCTGTTAAGATTCTCACAAAGCCTTATTTGAATCCCCTGCACAATATATAGACGGCAGAGAAACCCTGAATATTGTTAAGACCTTTATAATTTGGAAAACTATTTTTTTACACCAATGGGCTTGAATAACCGCTATTGCGTGAGCTTGCTTGCATTTTCGGCAAACTGCAGGGCATCGATCAATTCACCCACACTGCCATTGAGTACTTCCTGTAAATTATAGAGGGTCATGCCGATTCGATGGTCGGTAACCCTACCCTGTGGGAAATTATAAGTTCTGATCTTGGCGGAACGATCGCCTGTGCTTACCAGGCTTTTGCGGTGTCTGGCGATTTCATCTTCCTGCTTTCTGACCTGCTCTTCATAGAGTCGGGTTCTCAGCATTTGCATGGCCTTTTCCCTGTTGCCCAACTGTGTTCTTTCCGTCTGACAAATAACCACCGTACCGGTTGGGATATGGGTCAGCTGCACCTTGGTCTCTACCTTGTTCACGTTTTGTCCTCCTGCACCACCACTGCGCGAAGTTTCCATTTTCACGTCACTCTCTCGAATTTCGAAGTCCACTTCTTCCGCTTCCGGCATCACGGCAACAGTTGCAGCACTGGTATGCACACGTCCGCTGGCTTCCGTTTCAGGTACACGCTGCACACGGTGTACCCCACTTTCAAATTTGAGGGTACCATATACATCATCACCCGTTACTTCCAGGTTGACTTCTTTGAATCCACCCACAGTTCCCTCGCTCTCGGAAAGAATGGCTGTTTTCCATCCCCTGTTCTCACAATATTTCATGTACATTCTCAGCAGGTCTCCTGCAAAAAGTGAGGCTTCATCTCCGCCTGTTCCGGCCCTGATCTCCAGAATGGCATTCTTTTCATCCTGGGGGTCCTTGGGAATGAGCATGTTCCGGATCTGCTTTTCCAACGTTTCCTTTTTTTCATCCAAATCCGCGGTCTCTGCCTTTGCCAACTCCCTCAGCTCTTCGTCATCTCCCATCAGGGCTTCTCTGTTGAAATCTATATCGGATAAGAGGCTTTTGTATTGATTATAGGCCACCACGATCTTTTCAAGGCTTCTGTATTCCTTGGAAAGTTGACTGAAACGCTTGTTATCACTCACCACTTCCGGATTGGTGAGGGCGATCCCTATCTCATCGAATTTAGCCTTGATGGCTTCCAGTTTGTCCAGCATAATCAGAACCGGATCTTCCCGGTATTAATCTTTAATTTCGTGCGCAAAGTTACTTCATTTAGGTGATGAATTACCGCAAGTTTAAAGCCGACAGGATCTTTACGGGAAGAGAGTTTTTATCTGGCAATTTTGTGCTGATGGCAACATCCACAGGTGAGATCGTTGGATTGGAGGAATTTGACGATAGTACAGACAACATAGAGCGGTACAAGGGAACGCTTTGTCCAGGTTTTGTGAATGCTCACTGTCACCTTGAATTGAGTCACCTAAAAAGCATCATCCCAAAACATACCGGCCTCATTCCATTTTTAATGGAGGTGGTGGACAAGAGGGATTTCCCTGTTGAACAGATCCATGAAAAGATGGAAATGGCTGTTGAGGAGATGTACCTTGATGGGATTGTGGCGGTGGGAGATATTGGTAACACCAGCAACAGCATAGCAGTAAAGGCGAAAGGAAGAATGCTTTGGAACAATTTTGTGGAAGTGCTGGGATTCAAGGATGAAAATTTTGACCAGATCAGCCAGCACAATCTTGGTGTACTTAGGCAATTCAAAGAAAAAGAAAAAGAACTCCCGGAAGAACTTTTCAAAACATCACTGGTGCCGCATGCTCCTTATACTGTGGGCACAAGAATATTTGAATGGATCAATCAGGAGACAGCCGGGATGACCATCTCCTGCCACAACCAGGAAACCTTTGCAGAGGACCAGCTTTATCAAACCGGCCAAGGGGATTTTCTGCGACTGCTCAAAAAATTTGGTGTGGACAAAAGCCCCTTCCCCATCACCGGAAGGTCATCGCTACAGTCCTGGTTGCCTAATTTTAACCGCCAGCAGAAACTAATCCTGGTACACAATACTTTTATCAAGACAGCAGATATTGATTTTGCAATGGAACATGCGCATCAATATTTGTCGGGCTTGTTTTTTTGCCTCTGTGTGAATGCCAACCTCTACATCGAAAATCAACTGCCCCCTGTTGAGATGCTGGTACAGAAAGGAGTTGAACTGGTAATAGGAACCGACAGCTATAGCAGCAACGATCAATTGAGCATTGCTGCAGAGATACGAACGATCCGGGAAAAAATTCCCTCCATTCCTCTTGACATGATCCTGCGCTGGGCAACCTACAATGGTGCAAAAGCTTTGGGAAGAGAAAAGGAGATCGGCAGTTTTGACAAGGGAAAGAACCCCGGTATTTTGTTGTTAAATGACAGGCTTGAAGTGAAGCGAATCCTTTGATCAATCCTCCAATAAAGTCCGAAGCACCGGCAATGAGCGCATGCCTCCAAAAGGGGTGACATGCATGGCATAAAAATCGAGACAACTATCCAAAATTTCATTTCTAACAACCCTGTTCAGCTTCAAATCAGTCAACTCGTGTACCTGCATGACCCTGAGAAATTGAGCTACCCATTCGCTATGGGGTAATGCAAGATAATATTGGTGCAACGGGAGAGATGATACAAACTTGCCTTCATGAAGATCAAGAATGGGGGTATTGTGCTGGAAATTATCCATGATCCTGAATCCGAAAAAATGGGACAAATGAAGCGTGAAAAACAAAGGAATATTGGCGGTTTCAGCGGAATTGGCACGGTCCAGTCCCACCAGCATATCTTCCATGAAATGAAAAAGATCCTCCTGTTCATCCGGTTCCTTTAGACATTTCTGTAAAAGTTCAATCATGAAAAGCAACACTGCATTTTTGATCACATCAACAAAGACAGCTTCATGGTGATAGGCCAGTTTACATTCCTTGATTCGCTGCAGGGTATCCTTCTCGTTCTTGTAAACAACCAGCTCCAGCATGTTGCCGATTTGCATCTGTGAAGCTGAAAATGTGGCAGTTTTTTTGGAAGACCGGATGCCATTGACCATGTATTGCTGTAATCCGAATTTTTCTGTGAACAGCGAAACCACCAAAGAAGTTTCTCCATACTTTACCGTACGGATCACGATGCCTTTGGTTGAATGGAGTGACGCCATGGTTATTTGATAAAGAAGATCTTTCCTGCCAATTGTTGCTGGTTGTTTTCATCACTCACATAGATGAGGTAAACCCCAGTGCTTGCCCGCTCACCCTTGTAATTTCTTCCATTCCAAATGGCTTGCCCTCCCAAGGATCTTGTTTGGAAAACCAGCTTCCCATCCAACTCCACAATCCTTACCCATGCGTTGGAAGGAAGGTTTCGCATGGCAATGGTCCCTGTAAATCCAGCCGGTACCGGATTGGGGAAAACAAAGAGCTTTTGCTTCTCAGCCGCTGGTTCTGTTGCGGTACTCCTGAAAGAACAGATACCATCTTCTGTGAAAAAAAAGACCTCTCCATTTTCAGGGTTAAGCAAGATGGAACGAACCTTGTTGCTCAGCAACTTTCCGTTGCTTTTGGTGAAACGGTATACAATCTTTTGTCCGTCTGCACTCAATAGCCAAATACCGTTGTTGGTAGCGATCCATTTGCGATCTGCTCCATCCACTTTGATATCATTGATCTGTTCATTGGTGAGCAGGAGTCCTGCAACATTGTCTTGTTGCACGACCGGCAGAATAGCCTCACAAATACCCGGTTTGAAAAGATCATCGCCACACTGGATCAGTGCTACTCCCCTGTCTGTTCCCACCCAAATGAAACCATTGCGGTCGGACACAACAGAAAGCACGTTGGAAGAGGGCAAATTGCCATTTCCTCTTCCTTGTTTGAAAAGTCGCCATCGGTCATCGTTGGTTTGATCAGGGGTTCCGGCATCGTCAAAGCAGATCAATCCATTACCCGGACCACCCAGTATCCATTTTCGATTGGCATCATCGATGATTATGTCCATCAGGGTGTTGCCACTGTTGACAACGGGAAGTAGATATTTTTTCCAGCTTCCATCATTCTTTCGAAGCACCAATGGGTTGGCTGCACCATGGTTGGCGATCCATAAATTTCTCTGAAGGTCCATTGCCAGTCCAGTCACGCGAAACGAAAGGGGGTCTGCAAGAGCGGGGCTGATACCGGAACCATATTTGATAATTTTGGGCTTGTTGTCTTTGGGGATTTCAAGCAAACCTCCACCGTAAGATCCTGCCCAAATGGTTTGGGTGGCTGGATCCACTGCTATTGCAGCAATGTCTTTGACAGAATCCAACAGGGGAAATTGTCGTGACCCATAGTTGATCCAGTTATTACGATCGTAGCTGAAAATTCCAGCATTGCGAAGGCCTGGATTTCCGGAAACATCGATTGATCCGGCTGTTGCCAAAACCATTCCATTGCTATAAAT